>JADLEZ010000217.1 GCA_020845855.1 Burkholderiales bacterium | reverse complement strand
CTTCAGGCGAGCCATCGCAGTCGCGCCGCGTAGAATGACGAGTATGAGTCCTGGCGCCCTCTTTTCGCTTATATGACCAGCCACGACCTCGAGCCCGGCATCGTCACCGATCTCGCCGATCGGCTGACCTACGGCGGCTACCTCGGGCTCGACCGCCTGCTGTCGGCGCAGGCGCCGCTCTCCGACCCCGTGCGCCACGACGAGATGCTGTTCATCATCCAGCACCAGGTCTCCGAGCTGTGGATGAAGCTCATGATCCACGAGCTCGAGGCGGCGATCGGCTACGTGCGCGCCGACGCGCTGGAGCCGTGCTTCAAGATCCTCGCGCGGGTCAAGCTCATCCAGAAGCAGCTCTTCGAGCAATGGGCGGTGCTGGAGACGCTGACGCCGTCGGAGTACGACGCGTTCCGCCCCTCGCTCGGCAGCTCGTCCGGATTCCAGTCGGCGCAGTACCGCGCGATCGAGTTCCTGCTCGGCGCCAAGCAGGCGGGCATGCTCGACGTGTTCCGCCACGATCCGGCGACCTTCGCGAGGCTCGATGCGCTGCTGCGCGCGCCGTCGCTGTACGACGAGTTTCTGCGCCACCTCGCGCGGCGCGGCCTGCCGGTGCCGGCAAGCTGTCTGCAGCGCGATTTCACCCAGCCGTACGCGCGCAACCCGGAGCTGGTGGCGGTGTTCAAGACCATCTACGAGAATCCGCGGCAGTGGTGGGACGCCTACGACATGTGCGAGAAGCTCGTCGACATGGAGGAGAGCTTCCAGCTCTGGCGCTTCCGTCACATGAAGACGGTCGAGCGCATCATCGGCTACAAGCCGGGCACGGGGGGATCGTCCGGCGTGAGCTACCTCAAGAAGGCGCTCGACCGCGCGTTCTTCCCCGAGCTGATCGACGTGCGCACGGTGATCGGGCGCGCCTGACCTCGCGGCATGCGCGACATCGCAGCGGCGGTCGCAGCACTCGGTCCCGGTCCGCTCACCGAAGCCGGCGTGCAAGCGCACGTCGCGCCGCTGTTCTCGCGCGTGCGCGCGGCATGGCGCGGGCGCATCTATCTTGCCAACCACTCGCTCGGCCGGCCGCTCGACGCCACCGACGACGACCTGCGCGAGGGCATGGCCGCCTGGTACGCGGAGTTGGGCGGCGCGTGGGACGCGTGGTTTGCCGAAATGACCGCGTTCCGCACGCGCCTCGCGCGGCTCCTGGGCGCGGCCCGTCCCGACTGCGTGGTGCCGAAAACGAGCGCGGGGCAGGGCCTGCGCGCGATTCTCAACACGTTCGACACGCCGCCGCGTGTCGTGGCCACGCGCGGCGAGTTCGACTCGCTCGATCTCATCCTGCGCGAGTACGCGCGGCGCGGCCGCATCGCGCTGACGCTGGTCGGGCCGCGCGCCGATGGGCTCTTCGCGACCGGCGACATCGTGGCAGCGATCGGCGCGCGCAGCGACCTCGTCGTCGTGTCGCAGGTGATGTTCAACACCGGGCAACGGCTCACCGACCTTGCCCCGGTCGTGGCCGCCGCGCACGCGGCCGGCGGCCGGGTGCTGCTCGACGTGTATCACGCGCTTGGCGTGTTCCCGGTCGACGTCGCCGCACTCGACGTCGACTTCGCGGTGGGCGGCTCGTACAAGTACCTGCGCGGCGGGCCGGGCGCGTGCTACCTGTATCTGCATCCGCGCCACCTCGACGGCAAGCTGCGCACGCTCGATACCGGCTGGTTCGCCAAGCGTGACCCGTTTCGCTACCAGCGGCCCGACCCGCCGCTCTTGGCCGAAGGCGGGGACGCGTTTCTCGAATCGACACCGGCGGTGATGCCGCTATACCAGGCGCGTGCGGGGCAGATGCTCGCGCTGGCGCTTGGCGTCGATCGGTTGCGGGTGCAGTCGCTTGCGCAGCAGCAACGCCTGGTTGCGCTGCTCGAAGAGCGCGGCGTGCCCGCCGTGGGGGGCACCGAGGACCGCGGCGCCTTCGTCACGGTCACGCACCCGCAGGCCGAAGCGTGGGCGGATGCGCTCGCGGCGGCGGGAGTGGTCACCGACGCTCGCGGCTGCCATTTGCGGCTGTGTCCCGACCTCCTGACCACCGAGGTCGAGTTGACGGCCGCAGCCGACGCGGCGGCTAGGCTCCGGCCGTCCGGATGATCAGGCGCACGAGCAGGATGAGCGTCAGCACGAGCACCGCGGCCAGCGCGACGCCGACCAGGATGACCTGGTGCGGGCGAACCGCGAAGGTGTCCTTGCGCATTGCCTCCCGCTTGCGAATGCCGAGGAAGCTCCAAAAGACAGTGCCGACCACCTCGCGCAGGGTGGCGTTGCGCGGCGGCGGGTCGGTCGGGGGCGGATCAGGCATGCCGGCGATGCTAACACTCGCCAATTCCCTGTTGAAATCCAAGGTTTTCGCCCCATTTGCATCACGACAACGAACTCGACCGATACCATGCGCTTCGACAAGCTCACCACCAAGTTCCAGCAAGCGATCAACGACGCCCAGAGCCTCGCGCTCGGCAACGACAACGGCTTCATCGAACCCCAGCACCTGCTGGCGGCGCTGCTCGCCCAGCAGGACGGCGGCACGGCGTCGATCCTCGCCCGCGCGGGGGTCGCGGTGCCCCGCCTGCAGGCGGCGCTCAAGCAGTCGATCGACCGCCTGCCCAAGGTCGAGGGCACCGGCGGCGAGATCACCCTCTCGCGCGACCTCAATAACCTCCTCAACCTGACCGACAAGGAAGCGGTCAAGCGCGGCGACCAATTCATCTCGTCCGAGCTCTTCCTGCTCGCGTTGACGCAGGACAAGGGCGAGACCGGGCGCCTGGTCAAGGAGGCCGGCCTCGCGCGCAAGCCGCTCGAGGACGCGATCGAGGTCGTGCGCGGCGGCGGCAAGGTCGACTCGCAGGAGGCGGAAGGCCAGCGCGAGGCGCTCGCCAAGTACACCATCGACCTCACCGCGCGGGCGCGCGAAGGCAAGCTCGACCCGGTGATCGGCCGCGACGACGAGATCCGCCGCACCATCCAGATCCTGCAACGGCGCAGCAAGAACAACCCGGTCCTGATCGGCGAGCCCGGTGTGGGCAAGACCGCGATCGTGGAGGGCCTCGCGCAGCGCATCGTCAACGGCGAGGTGCCCGAGTCGCTCAAGAACAAGCGCGTGCTCTCCCTCGACATGGCGGCGCTTTTGGCAGGCGCCAAGTACCGCGGCGAGTTCGAGGAGCGGCTGAAGTCGGTGCTGAAGGACATCGCCGCCGACGAAGGCCGCACCATCGTCTTCATCGACGAGCTGCACACGATGGTCGGCGCGGGCAAGGCCGAAGGCGCCATCGACGCCGGCAACATGCTCAAGCCCGCGCTCGCGCGCGGCGAGCTGCACTGCGTGGGCGCCACCACGCTGGACGAGTACCGCAAGCACGTCGAGAAGGACGCCGCCCTCGAGCGCCGCTTCCAGAAGGTGCTGGTCGACGAGCCGTCGGTGGAGGCGACCATCGCCATCCTGCGCGGGCTGCAGGAGCGCTACGAGATCCACCACGGCGTGGACATCACCGACCCGGCGATCGTCGCGGCGGCGGAGCTTTCGCATCGCTACATCACCGACCGCTTCCTGCCCGACAAGGCGATCGACCTGATCGACGAGGCCGCGGCGCGGATCAAGATGGAGATCGACTCGAAGCCGGAGTCGATGGACAAGATCGACCGGCGCTTGATCCAGCTCAAGATCGAGCGCGAGGCGGTGAAAAAAGAAAAGGACGAGGCGTCGAAAAAGCGGCTGGAAGCCATCGAGGAAGAGATCAAGCGGCTCGAGCGCGAGTACGCGGACCTCGAGGAGATCTGGAAGGCGGAGAAGGCCGACGTCGTCGGGACCCAGCACATCCGCGAGGAGATCGAGAAGGTCAAGCAGGAGATGGAAGAGGCCAAGCGCAAGGGCGACTGGCAGAAGATGTCGGAGCTTTCGTACGGGAAGCTCCCGCAGCTCGAGGCGCAGCTGAACAAGGCCGACGCGAAGATCGCGAAGGACAAGAGCCACGCGCCGCGGCTCGTGCGCACCCAGGTCGGCGCGGAAGAAATCGCCGAGGTCGTGTCGCGCGCCACCGGCATCCCGGTGTCCAAGATGATGCAGGGCGAGCGCGACAAGCTCCTGCACATGGAGGATCAGCTCCACAAGCGCGTGGTCGGCCAGGACGAGGCGGTGCGCCTGGTCGCGGATGCGATCCGCCGCTCGCGCTCGGGGCTATCCGATCCCAACCGCCCCTATGGCTCGTTCCTGTTCCTCGGACCCACCGGTGTCGGCAAGACGGAGTTGTGCAAGGCCCTCGCCGAATTCCTGTTCGACTCCGAGCACATGCTGATCCGGGTCGACATGTCCGAGTTCATGGAAAAGCACTCGGTCGCGCGGATGATCGGCGCGCCGCCGGGCTACGTCGGCTACGAGGAAGGCGGCTACCTCACCGAAGCGGTGCGCCGCAAGCCGTACTCGGTGATCCTCCTCGACGAGATCGAGAAGGCGCACCCGGACGTGTTCAACGTGCTGCTGCAGGTGCTCGACGACGGCCGCATGACCGACGGCCAAGGCCGCACCGTGGACTTCAAGAACACCGTGATCGTGATGACCTCGAACTTGGGCTCGCACAAGATCCAGCAGATGGCCGACGAGGGCAGCGAGCAGGCGCTGATCAAGATCGCGGTGATGGCGGAGGTCAAGCAGCACTTCCGGCCCGAGTTCGTCAACCGCATCGACGAGATCGTGGTGTTCCACCCGCTCGACCAGGCGAACATCGCGAGCATCGCGCGCATCCAGTTGAAGGCGCTGGAAGGGCGGTTGCGCAAGCTCGACATCCGGCTCGAGGTCACCGACGAAGCGCTCGCGGTCGTGGCGCAGGCGGGCTTCGATCCGGTCTACGGCGCGCGGCCGCTCAAGCGGGCGATCCAGCAGCAGATCGAGAACCCGCTCGCCAAAGAGATCCTGGGCGGCAACTTCGCGCAGGGCGACACCATCCACGTCCGCGAGAAGAAGGGCGCGATCGTGTTCGCGAAGGGGTGACGTCGCGCCGGCACCAACTCGAGCGTGCCAGCGCCGCGTCGTCGCACTGAACCGTCAAGCGGGCAAGGACCAGAACTCCGCGTTCGTGCAGACGCCGGCGACCGCTTCCGCGGCGGCGTCGAGAAGCCGTTCGCCCTTTTCCGCCGTGGCAGCACCCGGATCGCCGATCACGCCATGGCTGGTGCGCGCCTTGAACGAGCGCCAGCGATGCACCGCGTCGGTGCCGATGACATCGACCACCTCGCGCTCGGTCGGCCCGACCGTGCCCGCGGCCTTGCTCATGTCGACGAGGTCGGGCGCGACCGCCAGCAGCATCGACGTCTCCGCCTCGCAGGCATGGCGGACGTTCTGCTGGCGCTCGAGGATGCGGCCGAACTTCTCTTTCGCCAGCAGCCAGTACGAGGTCGTGGCGAGTGGTGCGCTCAACTCCACCGCCAGCTCGTTGACCACCACCGTCAGCGCCGCGATGTTCCCGCCATGGCCGTTGAGGATCAGGATGCGGCGGAACCTCTGCCGCACAAGCGAGCGGCAGAGCCCTTGCAGTAGGGCGAAGAAGGCTGCGAAATCCAGGGACAGGGTACCGCCGAGGCTGACATGATGCTCGGCCAGGCCGCTCCATACGGTCGGTGTCACGAGGACGGGTGCCGCCGCCGCGATCCGGCGCGCGGCGCGGCGCGCAACCTCGCCTGACAGTAGCGCATCGACCTGCGTCGGCAGATGCGGGCCGTGCTGCTCGGTCGATCCGACCGGCAGGATGACGACAGCATCCTGTGCCGCGCGCGCATTGATCTCCGCGGCCTTGAGCCGCGACCATTCGATTTCGATCATCAATGCCTCCGGTTTCCGCCCTCGCGCTCCAGCAGCCGCTCGAGGAACGCCCGCGTGCGCGCTTCGGCGGGCTCGGCGAAGATGCATTTCGGCGGCGCCCGCTCGACGATGGCGCCGCGATCCATGAAGATGACGTCGTCGGCGACGTCCCGCGCGAAACCCATCTCGTGCGTGACGACCAGCATGGTCATGCCGCGCTCGGCCAGCTCACGCATGGTCTTCAGCACTTCGCCGACCAGCTCCGGGTCCAGCGCAGATGTCACCTCGTCGAACAGCATGACGCGTGGACGCATGGCGAGCGCGCGAGCGATCGCCGCGCGCTGTTGCTGGCCTCCCGACATGCGCGAGGGATAGGCGTCCTGCTTGTCCTCGAGGCCGACTCGCCGCAGCAGTTCGATCGCCTGCGCCTGCGCCTCCCCCATGGCCATTCCAAGGACACGGCGCGGTGCCAGGGTGATGTTTTGCATCACCGTCAGGTGCGGGAATAGGTTGAAGCTCTGGAACACCATGCCGATGTCGTTGCGCAGCGCCGCCAGCGTTGCCGCCTCGGGCGAGGCACCTGGGTCCTCCGCGCCCTTCGATACCAGCTTGCCGTCGATCAGGATGCGCCCGTGGCGGATCTCCTCGAGCCGCGCGAGGCAGCGCAGCAAGGTGCTCTTGCCGGAGCCGCTGGGGCCGATCACCACCAGTACCTGGCCGCTACTGACGGTCAGATCGACACGGTCGAGCACCGTATCGGCGCCGTAGCATTTGGTGACCTTATCGAGGACGATGAGCGGCTCGGACACGGCGATGGGATTCACGCGCGGCCGGCGGCGAGGCGACGCTCGAAGAAGTGGAAGGCGAGCGCGATCGGGTAGGTCAGGACGAAATAGGCGGCGGCGACAATGGTCAGCGTCTCGACCGGACGGAACGTCTCGTTGGCGACGAGTTGTCCCACGCGCAGGAGCTCCGGCGCACCGATGGCAGAGGCGAGGGCGGTTCCCTTGATGAGGTAGATCACCGTCGATCCGGTCGGTGGCAGGACTTTGCGTGCCGCCTGCGGCAAGACGACGAAGCGCAGCGTATCGACCCAGTCGAGGCCAAGCACGCGTGCCGCCTGCCACTGCGTGCGGTCGACGCCGAGAATGCCGGCGCGAAAGATCTCGGCGAAGAAAGCGGCGATGTTCAGGCCGAGCGCCACCGCCGCGGCGCCGAAAGCGCCGAGGTCGACACCGAACAGGCCCGGCAGCCCGTAGTAGAGCCACACGATCTGCACCAGCGGCGGCGTCGTACGGAAGAACTCGATATAGGCGTAGGCCGGCCAGTCGATGAACCAGCGCTTCGAGGCGCGGGCGAGGGCGAGCAGGAGCCCGAGCACGAGGCCCAGGCTCAGGCTTGTCACGCTCAGCCAAAGCGTCCGCCAGGCGCCGTCGATCAGGTCAGGCAGGTATTGGACGACGCTGCCGAACTGAAGCTCACCCACGGCCCTCACTCCCGCCCGTCAGTTGGTCGCCTTGATCTGGTCGGCGGTCATGAATCGCTTGGTCAGCGCGTCGAGCTCTCCCGAGCTGCGAAGCTTCTGGATGAAGCCATCGACATACTCGGCCATCTTCTTGTCGCCCTTAAGATAGGCGTAGCCGACCTTGCAGGCGCGCACGTCGAGCGGCTTGTTGTGGCCCGGCACGATCCGCAGCTTGTCGCCGAACGAGGCCAGCGCCACCGTCGTCTGGATCGGCGTGTCGAGCACCACCGCGTCAGCGCGGCCGGCGACGACTTCCTGGATGAGGTCGGCCGAAGTGGACTGGCCGAAGCCCTTCAGGGTCGCCTTCGGCGCCACTTCCTTGGCGACCGATTCCGACCACGAGCCCGACGGCACCGCGAACACGACTTCGGGCCGGTTGAACGCCTCGACCGACGTGAGGCCCTTGGGATTGGACGCGAGTGTGGTCAGGGTAGCGCCGATCGTGATGTAGCTCGGGCTGAAATCGACGACTTCCTTGCGCTTGTCGGTGATGCACAGCGCCGGGACGATGTCCCATTTCTTGGTCTCGATGCCGGCGACGGCGGTCGACCATTCGGAGTTGATGATGTTCAGCTTGACCTTCAGGTCGGCCGCCATCTTCTTCATGACCTCCACGTCGACGCCGACATATTCGCCGTTCGGCCGTGGCGAGATCAGCGGCCGGTAGAGGACGCCGGCGACGCGCAGCTCGCCGCGCTGCTTGATGTCGTCCAGCACGCTCTGCGCCATGGCAGGGGCCGCCGCGACCACGAAGATCGCCATCGCACCCCAAAGCGCTGTCAGGTTTCGTCTCATCGTCATCCTCCTGTTGTGCGGGCATGCCCGCCGTTATCGGCGCCGGACGAGTGGCGCCTAGTCGCTCTGAAACGCCAGGCTGCTGCGGCGCTCCAGCGCCGAAGCCAGCAGCACCAGCGGCCACGTAAGGCAGAAGTAGATCAGCGCCACGAGGGTCAGCACCTCGATCGGCCGGAAGTTCTCCGACGCGAGGCTCCAGCCGCGGTTCATGATCTCGGGCAGCGCAATCACTGCGGCGAGCGAGGATTGCTTCAGCAGGCTGACCAGCGTGTTGCAGGACGGCGCCAGGATCAGGCGCAGGGTTTGCGGCAGCACGACCCACCACAGGCGCTGCCACGGCGACAGGCCGAGCATCTGGCTCGCATCCCACTGGCCGCGCGGTACGGCCAGGATGCCGCCGCGGAAGATCTCTGCCATCTGCGCGCTGGTGCTGCAGGCGAGCGCGCCGGCGACCACCGTGAACGCATCGAGTCGGATGTTGGCGACGACCGGCAGCGCGTAGTAAGCCCAGACGATGTGCATCAGCGGCGGCGTAGTGCGGAAGAACTCGATCCACGCCAATGCCGCCGCACTCACGCCGGGGATGCGCTGCAGCCGCGCCAGTGCGATCGGCAATGCCGCCACGGTCCCGACCACGAACGCGACGACTGTCAGGCCGAGGGTGAGCGGGACGCCCCATAGCAGCGTCGGGAGGTCGCTGATGACGGCGTCGAAGTGCAGCATGGGTCGGGGGCGCCGCTATTGCGGTTCGGCGGCGGTGCCGCGCGCGGCGGAGATGGCGCGCCCGCGCGCCTCGATTTCGTCCGCCGCGATCGGGCCGACTTCGAAATGCTTCCTGATCGCTCGATCGGCCGCGGTGAGGTCACGCGCGGCGATGGCATCATAGATCCTCTGGTGCGCCTGCCAGGTCTTGCGCGCATGCTCGGCGCTGAAGCGGTGCGACGTGTCGTCGAACCTCACGTCGAGCAGGGGCGCCACCAGATCCTCCAGCACAGCGTTCTGCCCGGCCTTGGCCATGGCCAGATGAAACTCGCGGTTCAGCCGCTGGCTCGCCTCGTAGTCCAGCGGCGGCGGGTCGGCGCGCTCGAGCACCTCGCGCATGGCCCGCAGGTTAGCCGCCGTGGCGCGCTCGGCTGCGAGGCGGATGACCTGACCTTCGAGCAGGCGGCGCGCTTCCCACAGGTCGCGCACCCCGATGCGCTGCACGGCGAGCTGGAACAGCGAAGGGTCGTAGATCAGAGGCATCCAACGGAATGGCAGCACGGTCATGCCGCTGCCGTGCGTAGCTTCGACCACGTTGAGCGCCGTCAGGCGCTGTACGGCCTCGCGGATGACCGCGAGGCCGACGCCCATCGACTGAGCAAGCTCGCGCTGCGAGGGCAGGCGATTGCCGGACCGCAATTGACCGGTGGCGATGCGCTCGAGGATCACCTGCGCCACCTGGTCGGGCAGCGACTGCACGGAGGGCATGGGCCAAGCGTTGGTCATTGTCTCTTGCTCAGTGGATGATCGGA
This sequence comes from Burkholderiales bacterium, assembly GCA_020845855.1. Taxonomy (GTDB): domain Bacteria; phylum Pseudomonadota; class Gammaproteobacteria; order Burkholderiales; family Casimicrobiaceae; genus VBCG01. The sequence goes on along the minus strand of JADLEZ010000217.1, from coordinate 30,088 downwards.
TGTTAGAGTGTTCCGAACTCTTCGTCAACGACAAGATGCCTTCCAGGAAACGCCCATGAAGATCACGCGGGTTCGTCTGGTGCCGGTCTGGTGCCCCCGGCGCAAAGCCTATGGCGGCGTGCACACCACGGCGCTGGGGCCGGCGGCGATTTCCGACTACGCGATCGTCTTCGTCGAGACGGACCAGGGCATCACCGGGGTCGGCGAGGTCGATTCCGTCTTCAAGCGGCGTGGCCGCCTGCTGCATCACGATGTGGAGCATGCGCTGGTGCCGGCGGTGATCGGCGAAGATCCGCGCCGCATCACGCATCTGCTGCGCAGGATGGATCAGGCGCTCGACGGCGTCGAAGAAGGCAAGGCCGGGATCGAGATGGCCTTGTGGGACATTCTCGGCAAGGCGCTGAACGCGCCCGTCTATAGCCTGCTCGGTGGCCGAGTGCGCGACCGGATTCCGCTCAGCTACTCGGTGCCGTTCGGCAAACCGGACCAGATGGCGGAGTACGCGGTCGAACGTGTGCGTGCCGGCCACCGCACGATCAAGGTCAAGGTCGGCAGCAGCGACGCCGAAAGCGACATCGAAGGTGTGCGGGCGGTCCGCCAGGCGATCGGCCCGGGTGTCAAGCTGCGCGTCGACGGCAACATGGGCTGGCCCACTGCCCGCCATGCGATCCGCATGATCCGCGCCATGGAGCCGTGGAATCTCGAGCTGGTCGAGCAGCCGTTGCCGGCCCACGATCTCGACGGCATGGCGGAGGTGCGGCGCGCGATCAACGTGCCGCTGATGGCGGACGAGAGCGTGCGCAACCCGCGCAGCGCCCTGGAGGTTATCCGCCGCGGCGCTGCCGACATCGGCAACGTCTACGTGACCGAGGCGGGCGGCCTGCTCAACGCCTCGCGCATCTTCGCGATGTTCGAGGCAGCCGGACTGCCCTGCATGATCGGCAGCATGCCCGAGTTCGGCATCGGCACCGCGGCGCAGATCCATCTCGGCGTGGCGATGACCAATCTCGGACCCGACAGCGACACCTGCGGCGTGCTCTATCACGCCGAGGACCTGCTGACCAAGCCGCTGCGCATCGAGGACGGCTATGCCTATCCGCCGGAAGGGCCGGGCCTGGGGGTCGAAGTGGACATGGCGGTGCTCGAGCGCTGGAGCCGTCAGGGTCCGGCCACGTCGAGCGCCTGAGCGAGGAGGCAAGCGACATGACGATTGCGAAGCCGCGCGACTGCGACGTCCTGCTGACCAATGCATGCGTCCTGACGATGGACGTGAATCACACAATTGTGTCTCCCGGGGCCGTCGCGGTCGTCGGCCATACCATCGTCGCGGTCGGGCCGCAGGCGGAGATCGCGCAGCAATTCCGCGCCCGGTCGACGATCGATGCGCGCGGCGGTATCGTTCATCCCGGCTATGTCGACGCCCATCTCCACGTCAACGCGCAGACCTGCCGCGGCTTCTTCCGCGGCGATGCGAGCAAGGGCGCGGGAAGCGGGCCCAAATACGCCGACTGGAAGGCCGCGCTTACGCCGGAGGACGAGCGCGCCGCGGCAGCGCTCGCCTGCGTCGAGATGCTCCGCCACGGCGTGACGACGTTCATGGAGCCGGGCAGCGCCTTCGAACCCGACGCCGTCGCCGCGGCGACGACCGCGGTCGGCGTGCGCTGCAGCCTCGCCGATCCGTATCTGTGGGACGAGACGGAGCTGATGCGCGCCATTCCGGGGCTCGCGAGCGACAGCCTGTTCGCGCGCGTGCCGCCCGAACGCGACCGTTGCCTGAAGGCGCTTGGCGGCCAGCTCTTCCGCAATCGCGATAAGGACGGGATCCTGCATGGACACGTGGCGCTCTATGGCGAGGGCACTGCGTCGGACGAATTGCTGCGCGCGGCGAAGGCGCTGGCCGACCGCAGCGGCGTCGTGCTCAACAGCCATATCGGGTACGACATCGACCTCGCCTTGGCGATGGAGCGGCACTGGCAAAAGTCGCGCTTCGTCTATCTCGCCGACCTGGGCATCCTCGGCCCGAACACGACCTTCGTACATATGAACCTGATTCGAGAGGATGAGGTGCAGCCGATCCTTTCGACAGGGACGTCGATGGTGTGGTGCCCGCTCGCCTACATGTCGCGCGGCACGCCGCTGCGGCAGCGGACACGCCTGCCGGAGATGAAGCAGCGCGGCGGCAACGTGGCGCTCGGCACGGATTCGGCGCGGCAGTGCTCCGCCGGCGATTCAGGCTTCCTGGCGCTGCATCTGGCGGCGGAGGCGGGATACTCGACCGTATCCGAGGACGTGCTCGACATGCTGACGCTCGGCGGTGCCCGCGCCGTCGGCCTCGCCGATCTCCTCGGCAGCATCGAAGCAGGCAAGCGTGCCGATATCGTCGTGCGGCGGCCCGATGTCGCCGAGATGGGGCCGGGCGTCGACCCCGCGCATCAACTCGTCTCCGTCGGCCACGGCGCGACCGCGGACACGGTGCTGGTCAACGGCCGCATCGTTCTCGAGGCAGGCGAGCCAACCCAGGCGGACTTCGACGTGATCCTCACCGATGCGCGTACGTCCGTGCAACGCATGCTCCGCCGCCTCGACATGCCCCAGCCCGGCCTCTGGCCGCGCGTGGCGTAGGCGTTCCTGGCTGCCAGCGCCGGCCACGTGGGGTGGCCTTCGCCGCGCGGGTTCGCTTCACGGCCACGTCGCCGCGCAGGAACGCCATGATCTCGTGACGCAATCGGCAACGACCGAGGGCGCGCGAAACCGGCCGCTCGGCGCTGGCGAGACGCCAATGGGCTTGACGGTGCTGCGCCATGCGCGCGATGTTCAAGGCGAACAAGTCCCGGGCGTCGCTTACGGAACTGTTCGTTTGCGCAGCAACAACACCAGCGGCAGCATCGCCACGAACGACCACGCGATGAAGTAGAACACGTCGACCATCGCCACCATCATCGCCTGCCGGCCGACCTCGCGCGCGACGATCGCCAGCGCCTGCGGATCGGTGGGGCTCGAGTGCAGCGGCCGCAAGTACTCGACGAGCGCGTGGTTGAAGCGCGTGACGTTGCCGCCGACCTCGTTCCACGCGACCTGCGTCTGCCGCGTCAACAGCGTGACGACCACCGCGATGCCGATCGCCGCGCCGATGGTGCGCACCAGGCTGAATATGCCCGCTGCTTCCGCCGTTTGCGTGCGCGGCAGCGTGGCATAGGCGATGGTGGCGAGCGGCACGAAAATGAGCCCCAGTCCCAGGCCCTGGAACAGGATGGGCCAGATGATCCAGAAGACGTCGATGTCGAGCGAATAGCGAGTCATCGCGAACGAGCCGATCGTGCACAGGAGCGCCCCGGCGCCGACCAGGTAGCGCGTGTCGACGCGATCGACCAGGCGGCCGACGACGATCATCGCCACCGCCGTGGCGAGGCCGCGCGGCGCCATCAAAAGGCCCGTGGTGAAGATCGGATAGCCGAGGAGGCTCTCGAGCAGTATCGGCTGCATCACCAGCCCGCCGAACAGGCCGACGCCGAGCGAGAGCATGAGCAGGCACGACATGGCGAAGTTGCGATCGGCGAAGATGCGCACGTCGAACACCGCGCGTCGGCCCAGGCGCAGGCTGTAGATCAGGAAGGCGAGAGCGCCCGCCGCGCCAAGGCCCGCGGCAACGCGGATGTCCACCGCCGAGAACCAGTCCCGGGTGTTGCCCCGGTCGAGAACGTATTGCACACCGGCGATCCCGCAGGCGAGCAGCGCGAGTCCCGTCCAGTCCATCCGCCGCACCCGCTTGGCGGATTCGGGAACGAAGCGCATGGCGAGCAGGAACGACAGCGCGCCTACCGGCACGTTGATGTAGAACGTCCAGCGCCAGCTCGCGACGTCGGTAAGCCAGCCGCCGAGCGTGGGGCCGAGCACCGGACCGACCATCACGCCGAGGCCCCAGATCGCCATCGCGCTGCCTCGCTGCTCGGGCGGATAGGAGTCGGTCATGATCGCCTGCGACAGCGGCACCAGCCCCGCGCCAAACACGCCTTGCACCAGGCGAAAGCCGACGATCTGCACCAGGTTCTGCGCGACTCCGCACATCGCCGACGCAGCGACGAAACCCGCCACACAGATCATCAGAAAGCGCTTGCGGCCGAGCACGTCCGCGAAGTACCCGGTCAGCGGCATGACGATCGCGGAGGACACGAGATAGCTGGTCAGGACCCAGCTGATTTGGTCCGGCGTCGCCCCCAGCGAACCTTGCATGTGCGGCAGCGCGACGTTGACGATGGTGGTGTCGAGGATCTGGATCAGCGTCGACGACATCACCGCGAAGGTGATGAGCAGGCGCTGCGCAAAATCGACGACCGTTGCGGGGGTCCCTGGAGCGCCGGACGCGACGGGAACAGGCGCCATCTGCCGTCAGTCCGGCACAGCCATCAGCGGAGCGCGACACGCACCGTGGCGGTGGTGCCGATGCGCAAGGCATACGCGGGGTCGGGGTGGATCACCCGCACCCGAACCGGAACGCGTTGGGTGACTTTTACCCAGTTGCCGGTGGCGTTCTGCGGCGGCAGCAGCGAAAACGCAGCTCCGCTGCCCGGGCTCACGCTTTCCACCACGCCCTCGAACGGGTGGTCGGGATACATGTCCACCGTGATGCGCGCCTTCTGTCCCGGCCGCACTCGCGCGAGCTCGGTCTCCTTGAAGTTGGCGTCGATCCAGAATTCGTCGTCGCTGACGATCGAGAACAACGGCGTGCCGGGCGCCACCGTCGCACCGGGCCGCAACGAGAGGTTGGCCACGTGCCCGGAAGCGGGCGACTGCACCTTGGTGTGGTCGAGGTCGAGGCGCGCTTGCGCAAGCGTGGCCTCGGCGGCGCGCACGGCGGCGTTGGCGTCGCCCGCCGCGCCGAGCGCATCGATCTTTTGCGCGAGCGTGGCTTGCGCCGCGCGCACCGCCGCCTGCGCCGTCAGTAGTTGCGTGTGCGCGTTGTCGCCACCTTGCTTGCTGATGAAGCCGCTGCGCACCAGCGTCTGTGTTCGCTCGTCGACGTGACCCGCGTCGGCTTCCTCTGCTTGCCGTTGCGCGAGCTGGGCGCGCGCTACCGCCACCTCGGCCTCCTGCGCGCGCACGCTCTGGCGCGCGAGCGCGAGCTGCGCTTGGGCCTTGGCCACCGCTGCCTCGTAGCTGCGCGGATCGATGGCGAACAGCGGATCGCCGGCCGCGACGTGCTGCTGGTCCCGAATGTAGATCGCGGTGACCTGCCCCGGCACTTGCGCGGCGATGTCGACGGTGTTGGCGTTGACGTACGCGTCGTCGGTGCTCGCGTAGCCACGCGCGTGCAGCCAGTAGGCGACGCCGGCGAACGCCGCGGCGATCGCCACGATGGCAGTGACGGTCAGGCGCGCGATCTTGCGTCGTGACGCCGGAGGAGACGGCGACGGCGCCACGATGCCGGTGTCAGCGGAGGCTCGTGCGTCGTCGTCGCTCATGGCAGCTCTCGAGCATAGCGCACTCATCTCGGGCGTGCCAGCGACGCAACCCGGCGCTCGCGTAGGCGAATGCCGCTGCGTCGGGGCCGTCGCCGTCCTACATTCCGACTGTCCATGACGCGCGTATCCCTCGTGTTATGTTTGAACTCTTTCCGGGGATGCCCGGGAGACAACGCAGACTCAGCGCGGACAAACGACATGAGCACGATCGCGGCCGGTACTACGGCGACAAATGCGGGCAGCGCGGCGAACAGAGCGCCTGGCACCCTGTGGTACACGCGCTGTCCCGTTCCGACGGCCTCGGGCATCGCGATCCAGAACGGCTGGCTGCAGGACGAGTTCGGGCGCGACGGCATTGCGGTCAGGTCCTTGCGCCATTCGCCTGACGCGAAGGTTCGCGAGTCGCACTACACCCACACGCTAGAGGACTCGTTTCGCCAGGGCGGCAACGCACCGGCGATCTTCGCTCGCTCCGAAGGCAAGGACACCGTGCTCCTGGGCCTGCATTGGGTTCGCCAGTACCTCGCGGTGATCACGCTGCCCGATTCCGGGTTGACGCGCCTCGAAGAGCTTCGCGGCAAGCGGCTCGCCTTGCCGCGGCGTGTGAACGACAAGATCGATTTCTGGCGAGCGACAACGCTGCAGGCGTACGGCAACGCATTGCGCCGCGTCGGGCTCGGCCTCGATGACGTGGAGCTCGTCGACCTCCCGGTCCACAGGAGTTACGTGGATGAGGACGTGGCGATCACGCAAGAACTCACGCCCGCCCCGCGACTCATCAAGTATCACACGAGCGAGATGTCGGCGCTGATCCGCGGGGACGTCGACGCGATGTTCGCCTTTAGCGTCTGGGGAGCGGCAGTCCGCTCGCAGCTCGGCGCAACCCAACTCGTCGACCTTGCAAGCGAGGCGGCGGACTTTCAGGTGAACAACGAATTCCCCGTGACCTTGACGGTCAGCGGCCGGCTGTTGCGCGAGCACCCCGATCTCGTCCTGCGCTATCTCGTCCAGCTGGTTCGGGCCGCCGATTGGGCTTCGCACCATCCTGACCCCGTCCGCCGGGCGGTCGCCATCGAGACCGGCTGCGCCGAGTACTGGCTCGATCAGGGAGTCGGCGAGGATGTGGGCCGGCGGCTCGCAATGTCGTTCGATGAACCGCTCGTGTCGGCGCTCGAAACGCGCAAACGCTTCATGCTCGAGCATGGCTTCATCCGCCGCGATTTCGACATTCGCGAGTGGATGAACCCCGAGCCGCTCCGGCATGCGAAGCGGCGCGCGGCCGAACTGGCGCCGGCCTGATCGTCGGGGAGAGTGGCCCGATCCCCGGGCGCACGCGCCCTGAGCATCGCGTCAGCGGCGCATCAACTGCGCGACCAACTCCTGCGGCACATGGAAGCCCAGCCCGGCCTTCTTGGCCTTGGCGAGCACGTGGCCTCCCACCGCGGCGAACTGGCTTCCCAGGCCGACATTGTTCTTGAACAGGCGGATCTCACGATCGGATTCCGGCCAGCGGACCGCGCCGGTGACGAGCGCCGGCAGATCGGGCACGTCCTCCCATTTCAGCTCTCCGGCCGCGACGCAGTCGGCGATCTCCTCGTTGCCGTAGTGAACCTCGAGGCTGTGCACCGCGACGCGGGCGCAGCGTGCCACCGCAGCGGGGTCGATCGGCCGCCTTTGAAAGTGCTCGTCGCCACCGCCGACCGAAGTGATGAACTGTCCCGGACGCAACCATGCGCCGTCGAACACCGGCGTGCGCGCGCTCGATGCCTCCAGGATCACGTCCGCCGCGTTCACCGCCTGCTCGGGCGTATCGGCCGCGATCACCTCGACACCAAGCTCCTCGCCCATGCTGCTCGCGTACTGGCGACGATTCTGCGGGCTGGGGCTAAAGACATAGACCTGGTTGATGCCCGGCCGGATGTGCAGCATTGCTCTCGCGTTCGAGCGAGCCTGCCATCCGGAGCCGAACACCGCGAGCGTGCGGACGTCGTGCCGGCACATGTAGTCCGTGCCGAGCGCCGTGGTCGCCGCAACCCGCATTCCCTGCAGCACCGCGGACTGGACGATGGCCTCGAACTGCGCATCGCGCAGACCGTAGAGGAAGATGAGGTCGCTATAGCCCTTTCCGCCGGGTATCTGCCCGTAGCGCATATACGTGTGCGTGAGTCCGAGCGGGCCGCTCTCGAGCCGAACAAGATCGGAACTGCTGCGCACCGCCCAGACACCGAAGTGAGGGCTGCCGCCCTCCATCGACTTGAAGTTGTAGACGATTCGCGCATCCTCGCCGGTCCCGCTTGCGAGGAGCCGGCGCGCCTCGTCGCCGTCTCCGGGCCAGGGCAGATAATGATTGGTCCGGGCGCGGTTGATCCGGTACTCCTTCGAGTCCCGGAACTGCGCGACTTCACGGTTGGAGATGCGCAATGCGTCGATCGTCTCCGCCATCGTCAGCAGCTTCGCGACGTCGTCGTTCGTCAATATCAGCATTTCTCAATCGGCCTTCTTGATGTTCGAGTCGTGAACCACTTTCGTCCAGAACGCCTGATCCTCCGAAATCCGTTCGGCCATCGGTTTCGGTCCGACCGGCATGGGTATCAACCCGACGTTTTTCAGACGCTGCACGAACTCCGGAGATTGCAGCACTTTGGTGCTCGCCTTCACGAGCATGTCGTAGACGGCGTCCGGGATACCGGCGGGTGCCACGAATCCGACCCAGGAAACCACCTTGATCTGAGGATAGCCGGCTTCGGTGAACGTCGGCACGTCCGGCAGGTTGCCGTCGCGTACCGGGCCGGTCGTTGCGATGGCGCGCAGCTTCCCGCCCTTGATGAAGGGGAGCGAGGCCGGCACGGAGCCGAACATCAGCTCGATGTTGTTCGCCATGGTATCCAAGGTCGCCGGGCCGAATCCCTTGTACGGCACATGGACGAGGTTGATGCCGGCGGCATGGTTGAACAATTCCCCCGACAGATGGTGCTCGCTGCCGTAGCCGGACGAGGCGAAGTTGAGCTTGCCCGGGCGCGCTTTCGCGAACTCGACGATTTCGGCAATCGATTTCTGCGGAAACGCCGGCGAAGCCATCATCACAAAATTGAACGATGCGATCAGCGATATCGGCTTGAAATCCCGCGTCGCATCGAACGGCAGGTGGTTGAAGATCGCCGGGCTGATCGCCAGGGGCGACGACGCGGAGAGAAGCAGCGTATATCCGTCCGGGGTCGATTTCGCCGCCAGATCCGTGGCGAGGTTGCCGCCGGCGCCCGGCCTGTTCTCGACGATGAACGGCTGCTGGAGCTCCTTCGTCAGATACTCCGCCATGAGCCGTCCGCAGAGGTCCGGAACGCCTCCCGGCGGGAACTGGACCAGGATCTTGACGGGGTGCGTCGGATAGCTCTGGGCGAACAAAGGCTGCGCGAACATCGACAGGAGCGCGAGCGCACCCAACCATCGCCAAGCGGTCATCGGAGTCCTCCTTGGATTTGAAAGCCGTGCCCGAGCCTACCAGTGCTTGATGCACGAGGTCAAAGTGGAGCCTGCCTCCCACCTAACCTAACGTGCTCGGCGCGAGCTCGAGCCATTTGCGGCCCGATGCCCGCTGCACCACCAAACTGTCATGCAGGGCGTTGAGCCGATAGGTGAGAAAGCCTCGATCGCGGGCGTTCGACAGCCGCTCCTGCTTGAAGATTGCGGCATTGATCCCGTAGCATCGTGCGGAGGGCACGAGCAGGCCATTGAGTCCCTGTTCGTGGATGTAGCGTCCGATCTTGTGGGTGAACGCGTAGCTCCTCCGGCTTGTGAGGTCAGGGTGGGCGGCGCGCTTGTCGCGCAGGTCGATGAGCAGCGCGTCGCACCGCACGTCGAGGACCCGCCGCTCGGCGACGATCTCACGGTCTTCGCTGGCGTAGCTATCGAGAACGAAGCGGTACCAATGCCAGGCCGTTTCATACACGGTCGTCTCGACGTCGAGGGCTCCGTACCACACGCCGTAAGCGGTGCCGTCCGAGAACCGCGTTGCTTGCCAGTGGGCCGATTCGAACGAATAGCTGATCGCCGTGCCGAGCTCGAACGGCCGGCTGATCAGCGCAGCGGTCGTCGCCGTACGATCCGCGCGCGCTGCGGCGGCGGCGATATCCCAGTCGGCAGCATCGGTCGACAGGTCGTCGAACAGATTCCGCTGCTTGCGGATGCCCGGGATGTTACGGACGAGGTCGTCGTGGAAGTCGACGTTGGCGGAGAAGAGATCCGCGTGCATTCACTGCCCGCTCTGGAAGTCGAGGTAGCGACGCACCGCCAGCAGTCCCTCGAAGCCGTGCTTGACGACGAGATCCACGGGGCGCCCACCCATCCGTCCATTCGGTTGTGTCATCCAGCGATAGGCGAGGTCCCGGTCGCGCGGAAACAGCAACCGGAGCGACTTGTGGATCCCGAGCAGATGGCCAGCGCGGTCGAGCAGGTCGCGGCTGTCGGCCAGCGGCTCGCCGCTGCGGTAACGAGCGAGCGTGCTGCGACTGCCTGGCGACAGCCCCAGCACCTCCGCCTGCTCAGCGGCCGACAATCGCCAGTGGTCGAACAATCGAGTGACCATCGCGGCCAGCCGGGCGCGCGCGCCGCGATTGCTCGCATCGACCGCTGCGTGCTTGTCGGCGATTTCGGGCATCGTGGCCTTCCAGGTCAGTTCTTTTGGTACGAATTATGTACTATCTGGGTCACCTGTCAAGAAAGCCTCGAGTAGCGTCGCGTTTCTCCGCCGCTGTCAGCGTTGCGGCATGTCCTCGAGCGAGTAGCCGAGCGAGATCGTGGCATCGGCGGGAATCGCCGGCATGGTGGCATCCCACGCCTCCCACGCGGCCCGCATCGCGCGAAGCCGCGCGGGCTCGAGCTTGGCGCGGTTGGCGCGCTCGCGCTCGTCGGCGTCGATGTCGAACAGGTAGTCGACGCCGTCGACCGCAAGGTACTTCCAGCGCCCGTCCCGCATGGCCCGCTGCTTGCGGTGGTTCATTCGCCAGTGCATCGGGCGGGCAAACGCATGCCCGGGCTCGCGCAGCACCGACAGCAGCGAGGTGCCGTCGAGGGGATAGTCGGGATGCGGCGCCACGCCCGCCGCATCGAGGATCGTCGCCGACCAATCCATGGTCAGGCAGTGCTGCGCACTTTCTCCCGTGGACGTCACGACGGCGGGCCAGTGCGCGATCCACGGGACGCGAATGCCGCCCTCGGTCAGGTCCATCTTGCCGCCGACGAGGGGCCAGTTGTCCGAGAACCGCTCGCCGCCGTTGTCGCTGGTGAAGATCATCAGCGTGTCGTCGACGAGGCCGTTGCGCGCGAGCGCCTCGACGAGCCAGCCGATCCCCTCGTCCATGTGATGGATCATGCGCCGGTAGACGTGGATGTTGCCGCTCGCGAGGTCGAAGAGGTTGTCGCGGATCGCCGGCGCCCGTCCTGCGTCGGCGCGCGTTTCCCACGGCCAGTGCGGCGCCGTGTAGTGAAGGCTCAGGAAGAAGGGTGCGCGCTCGGCCGCCATGCGCTCGATCCACTCGACCGCGCGGCGCGAGATGAGGTCGGTGAGGTAGCCTTCGCGCGCCGATTCCTCCGCGCCGTCCCACAGGTCGTGCCGGCCGCTCGAGTCGCAATGCGTGAAATAGTCGACGCCGCCGGACACCGGTCCGAAGAACTCCTCGTAGCCCGAGAGCAGCGGGCCGAAAGCAGGCGGGAATCCGAGATGCCATTTGCCAACAAGGGCCGTGCGGTAGCCCGCGTCGCGCAACAGCGAGGGCAGCGTCGGGTGCGACGGCGGAAGCCCCAGCACGGCGCTGCCCCGGCTGCGGCTGCTGATCGGTTCGTCGGCGGCGCCGCGAAGCCGGTACTGGTAGCGTCCGGTCATCAGGCTGAAGCGCGTCGGCGAGCACACCGGCGAGTTGGCGTAACCCTGCGTGAACCGCAGTCCGCCGGCCGCGAGCCGATCGAGCACCGGCGAAACGGGGCCGAACGCGTCGTCCCGCCCGCCGTAGCAGCCGAGATCGGCGTGGCCGAGATCGTCGGCGACGATGAAGACGAAGTTGGGCTTTGCGGACCTGCGCATCGCACGGCCCCTTTCAATCGACATGCGTCTTCCCGTTGCGAGCGCCGATATGCGGCGCCCCCGCGATCCATGACGCGCGTCCCGCATCCGATCGCCGCACCTACGGCCATGCAGATCGATGCCGTATCGCAGGGCATGCTACATCACTGCGGGTGCGCTGCATCGGATGAGCAAGGAGACAGCGTCGAGTGCGCGGGATGACGACGCGCAGGTCGAATCCGGCCGGGTGTCGCACCGCTCACCGAAGCGCCGGCGTGCGTGTTGCACCGGAGGCCGGGTTGGTTTGGACTTGACAGCAGAATGAGAAGCATTATCATTTGATCGTATGGAACTCACCACGCACGATCCCGAGGCTGTCATCGCGGGGACGCTTTCCCTCATGAGCTGCTATGTCCAGCACCCGGCAGCGGTTTACGCCGAGCGGGTCGCGGACAACCTCGCCCGCATCGCGCAGCTCGCGAGCCTCTCGCCGGAGATGCGCACGGTCTGCCGCCGCCTCGCGCAGCGCTGGCAGGCGATCCGCGACGAAGCGCACGCGCGCGCGGCGGCGGGAGAGGCGGTGAGCGATGCGCGGCCCCTGCATTGACGCCTGCGCCCTGCGTGCCCTGGCCGAGCGCGACCCGGAGACGCTGCTCGGACCGCTGCTGTGGTTGCTTACGCGGCTCGCACGGCGCGAGGACGCGCCGGTCGAGCTGACCTGCGCTATCGTCGCGCACTCGACCGCGCTCGCGGCGCACCCCGGAGTGGCGCTCGAGTTACGGCTCGCGGCCGGCTCGCTCGCGATCGAACATCGGCCGCATTGAGCCTCCCTCCGCGCTACGCGCTTCGGGGTTCGTTCGTCCGCCGCCGAACCCGTGTCATCGCGCCCAGCGAGGAATCCTGTCGCTCAGCGAGTTGCGTAAACCAGATCCCTCGTCGCCTTCGCTCCTCGGGATGACACAGGGGATAGTGTCAACCCGAGCGCAGCGAGGGATCCGCTTTCGCGTTGAACCGGCTTTACCCGGTCGCGCGGTCACGGTCACGGGCGGCATGGCGTCAATGCGGCAACGGACTGCGGGGCGTGAGCGAGTACCACGCCAGCGCACGGGCGCGGACGAGGCGCCACCACGCGGCCCAGCGCGGCGGGCGCCTGCGCATCATGAGGCGCTCCATGCCCCCGCCGGTGGCGAAGAGCGTGGTGTCGCCCTGCGCCTCGATGATCGTCAGCCCGTCGCGCTCCACCGTCCAGGTGTCCCCGGCGCGCAGCACGACGTCGCGGGTGTCGTCTTCCTGGGTGATCCACACGCAGCCGCGGTTGACGCGAAGGGTCGCGCCCTCGACGTCCTGAAGCTGCAGGCTCTGCCGCTTGCGAAGGTCCAGTGTGATCATGGCGGGTCTCCGTTGACATGCGTATGATGCATGTCTTCTCCTGTTGCGTGAGGCGATTCTGGGCTCGCCGCTGCCTACCCGCAAACGCTCTTTCGGCATGCCTTGCATGAGTTTCAGGAATGCATAAGACGCTGCGCCGGCTGCCTTCGCTCGACTTCCTGCGCGGCTTCGAGGCGGCCGGGCGCCGGCTGTCGTTCACGCTCGCGGCGGAGGAGTTGTTCGTCACCCAATCGGCGCTGTCGCGGCAGGTCAAAGCGCTGGAGGACGCCCTCGGCGTGCCGCTGTTCGAGCGCCGGCATCGCGCGCTCGCGTTGACGGCCGCGGGTGCCGCGTTGCATCGCCGGGTGAGCGAGACGCTGCGCGACCTCGCGGCTGCCGCGGACGAAGTTCAGTCGCCGCGGCGCGACCCCGGGCTCACGGTGTCGACCACCGTGTCGTTCGCCGCACTCTGGCTGATCCCGCGATTGTCGAGCTTCCGCGCGGAGTCTCCGGGCGCCGACGTGTACGTTTCCGCCGAGGACCGGGTCGTCGATCTCGCGCGCGGCAACGTCGACGTCGCGGTGCGCTACCTTGCCGATGCGAGCGCGTACGCGGGCGCGGTGCACCTGTTCGGCGAGCGGCTCGTGCCCGTGGCGAGCCCCGCACTCGTCGAGCGCGGCCCGCCGCTTTCGCGTCCGGCGGATCTCGCGCGCCACATCCTGCTTGCGTACGACGACGCGGCCGGGCTCGTGCCCTGGCTGCACTGGTCCTCATGGCTCGCCGCCAACGGCGCGCCCGAGCTCAAGCCCGCCGGCACCGTGCGCTTCTCGCACTACGACCAGGTCATCCAGGCCGCGGTCGCCGGACAGGGCGTAGCGCTGGGACGCCTGCCGCTGATCGCGCGCCTCGTCGAGCGCGGCGACCTCGTAACGCCATTCGGCAAGCGCTACGACTCGCCGCGCGGCTATTACGCGGTCACCGCACCGCACGCGGTGGCGCGGCCGGAGGTTCGCGCTTTCGTCGCCTGGCTGCGCCGCGAAGCGGAGACCGTGGCGAAACCCGCGAAGCGAGGGAAGGCACGCTGATGCCGCACGCCGAGCTCGCACCTTCACCCTGGATCGCGCGCTTCGCAGCCCTCGTGCCGCGCGGCGCGCGCGTGCTCGACCTTGCCGCCGGGCAGGGCCGGCACGCTCGATTCTTCGCCGCGCGTGGCGCGCGCGTGGTGGCCGTCGACCGCGACGCGGCGGCGCTGTCGGCGCTCGCGGGGTTCGCCGGGGTCGAAACCCGCGTGCTCGACCTCGAAGCCGGCGCGTGGCCGCTTGCGGGCGAGCGCTTCGACGCGATCGTGGCCGTCAACTACCTGCATCGCCCGCTGTTCGCTCCGCTGCGTGCCGCGCTCGCGCCCGACGGCGTTCTGCTCTACGAAACGTTCGCGATGGGCAACGAAACCTACGGCCGACCGGCCAATCCCGACTTCCTGCTCTGCCGCGACGAGCTCTTAAGCCTCGCGTCGTTGCCGCCGGCGCTGTCCGTCGTTGCATTCGAGCAGGGGCTCGTCACGGGCGCATCGCGGCAAGCCGTGGTGCAGCGGCTGGCGGCCGTCGGCGCAGGCAGGGCATGGCCGCCGGAACTGGGGTAAAATACGCCATTTTGCGACTAGCCCCATGCTGACCGGAAGCCTCGTCGCGATCGCGACTCCCATGCGCGAGGGCGGCGCGCTCGATTTGCCGGCGCTGCGCAAGCTCATCGACTTCCACGTCGCCAACGGTACCGCCGGCATCGTCGTCGTCGGCACCACCGGCGAGTCGCCCACCGTCGACGTCGACGAGCACTGCCTCCTGATCGAGACCGCGGTCGCGCACGCGGCCGGCCGCGTGCCGGTCATCGCCGGCACCGGCGCCAACTCGACCGCGGAGGCGATCGAGCTTGCGACCTTCGCCGCCAAGGCCGGCGCCGACTATCAACTGTCGGTGGTGCCGTACTACAACAAGCCCACGCAGGAGGGCCTGTACCGCCATTTCCGCACCATCGCCGAGCGCGTGGCGCTGCCGATGATCCTGTACAACGTCCCCGGCCGCACCGTTGCCGACCTGTCCAACGACACCACGGTGCGCCTGGCCGGCGTGCCGGGGATCGTCGGATTGAAGGACGCGACCGGCGACGTCGGCCGCTTCAGCGAGCTTTCGAAGGCGCTGCAGGCCGCCGGCCACCGCGATTTCGCGATCTACAGCGGCGACGACCTCACCGGCTTGCCGCTGATGCTCATGGGCGGTCACGGCGTCATTTCCGTCACCGCGAACGTTGCGCCGAAACCGATGTCCCTAATGTGCGCGGCAGCGCTCGCCGGCGACGTGATCGCCGCGCGCAACCACAACAACCGCCTGCTGCCGCTGCACCGCGGGCTCTTTGTCGAGGCCAACCCGATCCCCACCAAGTGGGCGCTGGCCGAGATGGGGCTCATCGCCAATGAGCTGCGGCTGCCGATGGTTCCGCTGTCGCCGCAGTTCCACGAGACCGTCCGCGCCGCCTTGCGCGAAGCGGGCGTGCTCGGGCAAGCAAGCGAGGTCAAGACGCATGAACGCATTCCTTCTTAGCCGCGTGCTCGTCGCCGGCGTCGTGGCGCTGGCGCTCGCCGGCTGCGAATCGATATCGGCGCCCAGCAAGCGCATCGACTACAAGTCGGTGTCGTCCGGCCCGGCGCTCGAGCTTCCGCCCGACCTCACCACGCCGCGCTACGACGACCGCTACTCGGTGACCACCGCCACCGGTCTTGCCGCCGCCGGTGCGAACCGCGGCACCAAGTCCGAGTTCCTGCCGCAAACGCCGGACGCCAAGATCGTGCGTGCCGGCAACGAGCGCTGGCTGGTGGTGAGGGCCACGCCCGAGCAGGCGTGGAACACGACGCGCGAGTTCTGGCAGGAGTCGGGCTTCGTGCTCGCCGTCGAGAACCCGCAGATCGGCTACATGGAGACCGACTTCGCGGAAAACCGTGCCGAGATTCCGAACGACCTCTTCCGCCGCACCATCGGCAAGATCGCCGACGTCTTCTACACGACGTACAAGCAGGACAAGTTCCGCACCCGCATCGAGCGCGGCGCCGAGCCCAATACGGTCGAGATCTACATCACGCACCGCGGCATGGAGCAGGTGCCGACCGCGAAGATCGACAACGCGTCGCCGGCGGCCTTCGCCTGGGCGCTGATGCCGCCCAACCCGGCGCTCGAATCGGAAATGCTCACGCGGCTCATGATGAAGTTCGGCACGCCGGAGCCCGCGGCGCGCGCCGCGGTCGTCCAGGCCTCGATCGCGCCCGATCGCGCCAAGGTCGAGCGCAACCCCGACGGCTCGTACAAGCTCACCGTGCAGGACCCGTTCGACCGCACCTGGCGGCGCGTGGGCCTGGCGCTGGACCGCGCGGGCTTCACGGTGGTCGACCGCGACCGCTCGCGCGGCGTGTACTTCGTGCGCTACGGCGACCCCGACGCGCTCGCGAAGAAGGCCAACGACGCGGGCTGGCTCACCAAGCTCCAGTTCTGGAAGGCGGATGAGAAAGACAAGCCGGAGCAGTACCAGATCGTGGTGGTGGAGGCCGCGCAGAACAGCGTGGTCAGCGTGCAGGACCCGGGGGGTGTCCCCGACCGTACGCAGACGAGCGAGAAGATACTGGCGCTGCTCAAGGACCAGTTGAAGTAACTAGCAGCATGATGCAGAACGCGATCGAAGGCGCCGCTGTGCGCGCGACGCGCGTTGTTTCGTGCTGTTGCCGGCGGCCGCCCGACGGGCCGCCCCTAGGGCGACCGCCTGTCATCAGACTCGATGCAAGAGGCGCGACGCAGCTTCCTCGTCGTCCGGTGACCGCTCGGACGCCTTTTGCATCGACTTGCTAAGTGCGCTTCGCTTCGATCGGCAGCGGGAGCGAAGGCAACGGCCTCGTGGTGGAGGCCGGCAAGACCCGGGTCCTCATCGATTGCGGGTTCGGCGTGCGCGACACGGCCGAGCGCCTCGAGCGCATCGGGGTGGCGCCCGATTCGCTGTCGGCGATCCTCGTCACCCACGAGCACAACGACCACGTCGGCGGCGTGCCGGCGTTCGCGGCGCGCTACGACATCCCGGTGTGGCTCACCTTCGGCACGCTGATGGTGGTAGGCGAGCGCTTCGACGGCATGGCGCAGGTCTATGGCTTCGACAGCCACGACGCCTTCGCCGTCGGCGATCTCCTGGTGCATCCGTTCCCGGTGCCGCACGACGCGCGGGAGCCGGTGCAGTTCGTGGTTTCCGACGGCGCATTTCGCCTGGGCGTGCTGACCGACATCGGCGAGCCGACGCGCTTCGTCGAGGCGTCCTTGAGCGGGTGCGACGCGCTCGTGCTCGAGTGCAATCACGACCTCGACCTTCTGGCGGAAAGTGACTATCCGTACTCGCTCAAGCAGCGCATCTCCGGCCGCTACGGCCACCTGCACAACGAGGCCGCCGCAGCGCTCGTCGCCGCACTCGACACGAGCCGCCTGCAGCACGTCGTGGCGGCGCATCTTTCGCAACAGAACAACACGCCCGCCCGGGCGCGCGCCGCGCTCGCTCGCGCGCTGCGCTGCGCCGAGGACTGGATCGGCATCGCCGACCAGAACGACGGATTCGGCTGGCGGGCCCTCGCCTAATCTAACAGTCTGTGGAATTTCGCGACCGTATCCCCAATTCGGTGTCATCCTTCAGCGGAGCGAGGGATCCGCTTTTGCGTCCAATCAGCGAGTTGCGTAAAGCAGATCCCTCGTCGCCTTGGCTCCTCGGGATGACACCGTGGGATATCAACGAACTGCTAAGGGACGATCGCACGTAATTTGCGCACGAAGGTAGTCATGGAAAAGCGACAAGAACTGTACCGCGGCAAGGCGAAGACCGTCTACGCGACCGACGACCCGCACCGGCTGATCATGCACTACCGCGACGACGTGTCGGCGTTCGACGGCGTGAAGCTCGCCAAGCTCGACTTGAAGGGCGAGACCAACAACAAGATCAACGCGTTCGTCATGGGCAAGCTCGCGGATGCGGGCGTTGCCACCCACTTCCTGCGCGTGCTGAACGAGCGCGAGTCGCTGGTGAAGGCGATGAAGATGCTGCCGATCGAGTGCGTGGTGCGCAACGTGTGCGCGGGCTCGATGGCCAAGCGCTACGGCATCGAGGAGGGCACGCGCCTGCGCGAGCCCATCTTCGAATTTTTCCTCAAGAGCGACGCGCTGCACGACCCGCTGTGCAACGACGATCATATCCGCGTGCTGGGATGGGCGAGTGCCGGCGAAATCGCGCAGATGCGCGCGCTCACGCACAAGGTCAACGCCGCGCTGGCGCCGTTGTTCGCCGGCGCCGGCATCGACCTCGTCGATTACAAGCTCGAGTTCGGGCATCCCACGGCCGATCCGGCCGGACCGCTGGTGCTCGGCGACGAGTTCACCCCCGACGGCTGCCGGCTGTGGGATTCCCGCACCGGCGAAAAGCTCGACAAGGACCGGTTCCGCCGCGACCTGGGACAAGTCATCGAGCGCTACCGCGAAGTGGCGCGGCGGATCGGCGCGCCGCTGTAGTTCGCTTTCCCGTGCGGCAGTCGAACCCGGCGGGCTTCTCCGGAGGCGCCGGCGTTCGCGCGCTTGACAGGTCGGCCCCGGCGAGTAGGATATTTCGCATGGCTAAACAGTGTTCGACTACTCCGAACACGTGGCCACTATGGATCGGGAGATCGCGATGACGACTTGGGGAATCGGACGCTTCATGGGGGCCGTGCTGGCGGCGATGGGACTGGCGCTCGCCGCCGCCGCGCAGGCGCAGTCGGTGGTCGTGTACAGCGCGGTGAGCCCGAAGGTGATGTCGGCGTTCGTCGAGGAGTTCCAGAAGCAGAATCCGGGAATCAAGGTCGAGTTGATCAGCGGCGGCAGCGGCGAACTCTTTACCCGCCTGAACGCCGAGAAGGCGCGCCCGCGCGCCGACGTGCTGGTCGGGCCCGACGCCGACAACTTCGACGCGTACCTCGATCTGTTCGACGGCTACAAGTCGAAGGAGGACGCCGCGTTCCCGCGCTCGGCGATCGGCCCCGACAACAAGTACTACGGCTTCTCGACCAACTTCCAGGCGTTCATCGTCAACACCAAGATGATGCCCGCCGACAAGGCGCCGCAGACGTGGAGCGACTTGGCCAAGCCGGAGTACAAGGGCAAGGTGGTGATGGCGAACCCGGCGCAGTCGGGCTCGGCGTACTCGCAGATGCAGCAGATCCTGCAACTGTACAACTGGGACCTGATGGACAAGATCGTGGGTGTCGCCACCTTCGTGCCGAGCTCGCGCCTCGCCTACCAGAACATCGCCAAGGGCGAGATGCCGATCGGCCTGACCAGCGAGTTCAACATCGTGGCGAGCCAGGCGGAGGGCTTCCCGGTGGTCGCGATCTACCCCAAGGACGGTACGGCGCTGATCAACGACGCGAGCGGCATCATCAAGGGTGGCCCCAATCCGGAGAACGCGCGCAAGTTCCTCGACTTCGTCAACTCGAAGAAGGCGCACGAGATGATCGTCGCCATCGACAAGCGGCGCAGCGCGCGCAGCGACGTGCCGCCGCCGGCGGGGCTGCCGCCGGCGTCGACGCTCAAGACGTTCCCGTACGACAACAAGGCAGCGACGGTCAACCGCAAGGCGAACCTCGAGCGCTTCGACAAGGTGTTCGCCAGCAAGTAGCGCGCGGTTCCGATGCCCGCGGCGTCGCTGCGCGTACGCGACCTGACCAAGCGATTCTCCGCAGTCGACGGCGAAGTCACCGCCGTCGACCGCGTGTCGTTCGACGTCGCCGGCGGCGAGTTCTTCACCATGGTCGGCGCGTCCGGCTGCGGCAAGACCACGACGCTGCGGATGATCGCCGGCCTCGAGCCGCCGACGTCGGGCACGATCACGATGGGCGAGCGCGACTTCGTCGCGACACCGGCGCAGCAGCGCAACATCGGCATGGTGTTCCAGTCGTACGCGCTGTTCCCGCACCTGACCATCTTCGAGAACGTCGCCTACGGCCTGCGCCTGCGCGGCGTGCCCCGCGCCGAGCTCGAGCGCCGGGTGAGCGCCACGCTCGCGCTGCTCAAGCTCGAGCCGTACATGCAGCGGCACCCGGCGGGGTT
This sequence comes from Burkholderiales bacterium, assembly GCA_020845855.1. Lineage (GTDB taxonomy): Bacteria > Pseudomonadota > Gammaproteobacteria > Burkholderiales > Casimicrobiaceae > VBCG01. Next base: position 10,058 of record JADLEZ010000217.1, on the reverse strand, counting down.
GTCGGGCGGCCAGCAGCAACGGGTGTCGATCGCCCGCGCGCTGGTCTACGAGCCGGAGCTCCTGCTGCTCGACGAGCCGCTCGCCAACCTCGACGCCAAGCTGCGGGTGCAGATGCGCGAGGAGCTGCGCGCGTTGCAGCGGCGCTTGGGCATTACCGCGATCTACGTCACGCATGACCAGGAGGAAGCGACCGCCGTGTCCGACCGGATCGCGGTGTTCGACCGCGGGCGGCTGATCCAGCAAGGGGCGCCGGAGACGATCTACGCCGCACCCGCCACGCTGTACGTGGCCGACTTCATCGGGCGCGCGAACTTCCTGCCGGCAACGCTCGCCACACCGGGCGCACCCCAGGCCGGCGTGCTGCTCGCGGGCGGGCTGCGCCTCTCGCCGCGCCGGCAGTTGGCGCTCGCGGGCGAAGAGGCGGGCAGGCTCGCGCGCGCCGATGACGCCATCGTGATGCTGCGCCCGGAGCACCTGTCGCTCGCAGCGGCCGCGGGCGACGTCGCGTGCCGCGTGCTGCGCGTCGAGCTCCTGGGCGGTCTCGTCCGCTATCGGGTGGAAGCCGCGATCTCGCCGCAGCCCATCCTGGTCGAGACCACGCGGCCGCTGCCCGGCATGGCGGAAGGCGCGCCCGCCTGGCTGTCGCTGCCGGCGGACGACGCGATCGTGTATCACCGATGAGCGTGTCGGTCCGCCAGCGCGACCTCGGCGCCTGGGTCCTGGGCGTTGGGGTCGCGCTCATCGCGGTCGTGTTCCTGCTGTATCCGCTCGCCAACGCGATGCTGCTCGCGTTCGTGAAGAACGGCGAGGAGCCGGGCTGGACGAGCCTTACGCTCGCCAACTTCGCGCGCTTCTTCACCGCGGCGAGCTACCAGCGCGCGCTGTGGAACTCGATCTACTCCGGAGTGGCGGCCACCGTGCTCGCCACGGCGGTAGCGCTGCCGATGGCCTACGCGGTGGCCCGGGTCGAGCTGCCGCTGCGCGGCCTCTTGTGCGCGATGAGCGTGGTGCCCCTCATCTCGCCGCCGTTCATCGGCGCTTACGCCTGGATCATCCTGCTCGGCAAGAACGGCACCATCACCCAGTTCGTCGCGCAGACGACCGGGCTCACGCTGCCCGCGATCTACGGGCCGGCCGGGGTGATCCTCGCGCTCGCGCTGTCGTACTTTCCGTACGTGTTCCTGATCGTGCAGGGCGCGCTCGCGGCCGGCGATCCGCACATCGAGGAGGCGGCGCGCATGGCGGGTGCGAGCCGCTCGACGGTCATCCGCACCATCACGCTTCCGTTGGCCGTTCCCGCGATCGCCGCGTCGATGCTGATCGTGTTCATCAAGGCGGTCGGCGACTTCGGCGTGCCGTCCATCCTCGGCGGCGAGTTCCAGGTCCTGCCCACGCTCATCTACTACCAGATCCACGGCTTCTTCAACCTGAACGCCGCCGCCGCGATCGCCGCCGTCAACGTGATCCTCACCGTGCTCGCGATGCTCCTGCTCGCGTGGGTCAACCGCCGCCGTGCGCACGCGACCATCGGCGGCACCGCCAGCGCCGCCGTGCGCACGGCGAGCCGCGCGGCGCGCGTGGCCGGAACCGCCTACTGCTGGCTCTTGATCACGATCGCCGTGCTGCCGCAACTCGCGATCGCGCTGGCGTCGTTCGCCGACAAGTGGCCGGGAACGATGCTGCCGGTGAGCTACACGCTGGACCACTATCGCCGCGTCGGCGCGCAGCTCCTGTCGCCGATCGTCAACAGCCTGCTCCTGGCCGGTGTTGCCACCGCGCTGTGCGTGGCTTTCGGCACCGTCACCGCGTACGCGAGCGCGCGCGGCCGGCTGCGGGCGCGCTGGGCGCTCGACGCGACCATCATGCTGCCGTTCGTGCTGCCGGGACTGGTCATCGGCGTGGCGTACCTGACCGCGTTCAACAGCGGCCCGCTGGTGCTCACCGGCACCGCGCTCATCCTCGTGCTCGCCTACTTCACCCGCCGCGTCGCGTTCGTGTACCGGTCGGTGGCAACCGCCATCGGCCAGATCGATCCCAAGCTCGAGGACGCGTCGACGATTTGCGGGGCCGGCTGGACGACGACGATGCGGCGGGTGATGGTGCCGCTCGCCGCACCCGCCGTGCTGTCGGGCGCCATCCTCGTGTTCTCCACGCTGATCGGCGAGATCAGCGCCACGGTGCTCCTGTACTCGGCGCGCTGGAAGACGATGGCGATCGCGATCTACGAGCTGGTGCTGGGCGACTTGCTCGCCGAGGCCTCCGCGATCGGCACCATCACGACGGTGATGACGCTCGTGCTGGTGTTGGCCGCGAGCCGGCTCGCGGGCAAGAACATGGCCGACCTGTTTCGCTAGCCGCATGCGCGGCGCCTGCTGCCTGCCGGGCATCGGCAGACTCGCCGGATGGGGGATTGCCGGACAATCGACCGCCGATTCGAGCTTTTCTTGATCTTCATGGATGCGCAAGGCGCCACCTGACCACGAGAATGAGGGTCGGGCGTTGCCACTCCGCCCGTCCGTGACCCATTTGCTTCCACCTCGAGCGAGCCCATCATGTCCGACTCCATCAAGTACGTCCTCGACGAATCGCGTCTGCCGCGCTTCTGGTACAACATCTGCGCCGACCTGCCGCAGGCGCTGCCGCCGGTGCTGCACCCGGGCACGCACAAGCCGGTCGGACCCGACGACCTGGCCCCGCTGTTCCCGATGGCGCTGATCGCGCAGGAGGTGTCGGCGGAGCGCGAGATCGAGATTCCGGGGCCCGTGCGCGACGTCTACCGCCAGTGGCGGCCCACACCGCTCTATCGCGCGCGCCGGCTCGAGGCAGCGCTGCAGACGCCGGCGCGGATCTACTACAAGTACGAGGGTGTGTCGCCCGCCGGCAGCCACAAGCCGAATACCGCCGTGGCACAGGCGTTCTACAACAAGGAGGCGGGTGTCAAGAAGCTCGTCACCGAAACCGGCGCCGGGCAGTGGGGCTCGTCGCTTGCGTTCGCCGGGGCGCTGTTCGGGATCGAGGTGCAGGTGTTCATGGTCCGCGTCTCGTACGACCAGAAGCCCTACCGGCGGGCGCTGATGGAGACCTACGGCGCCCGCTGCATCGCCTCGCCCTCCACCGAGACGCGGTCGGGCCGGGCGATCCTCGAGCGCAACCCCAAGCACACGGGCAGCCTCGGCATCGCGATCTCCGAGGCCGTCGAGGTCGCCGCGCAGCGCGACGACACCAAGTACGCGCTGGGCTCGGTGCTCAATCACGTGCTGTTGCACCAGACGGTGATCGGCCAGGAGGCGATCGCCCAGCTCGAGATGGCCGGAGACTTCCCGGACGTCATCGTCGGTTGCACCGGTGGGGGCTCCAACTTCGCCGGCATCGTGCTGCCGTTCCTGGGTGCGCAGTTGCGTGGCGGGCGCAAGATGCGGATCGTCGCCGTCGAGCCGGCGGCTTGTCCCAGCCTCACGCGCGGCCGCTACGCCTACGACTTCGGCGACACCGCGCACTTGACCCCGCTCACCAAGATGCACACGCTGGGCTCCACGTTCACCCCGCCTGGCTTCCATGCCGGCGGACTGCGTTACCACGGGATGGCGCCGCTCGTGAGTCACCTGAAGACGCTCGGCCTCATCGAGGCGGTGGCCTATCCGCAGGTGGCAGTGTTCGATGCCGGCGTGCAGTTTGCGCGCGCCGAGGGCATCGTGCCGGCGCCTGAGGCCAACCACGCGGTGAAAGGCGCGATCGACGAGGCGATCCGCTGCCGCGAGGACGGTGTGGCACGGACGATCCTGTTCAACCTTTGCGGCCATGGCCACTTCGACATGCAGGCGTACATCGACTACTTCGCAGGCAGGCTGACCGATCACAGCTACAGCGAGGAGGAACTCGCGATGGCGCTCGCCGGTTTGCCGGCGGTGGCCGAGCCGGCGTAGCCGGCCGGCCATGCAACTGAAAGCTTCCCCGTGGCCACGTGCGGCGCCGTGATCGGGAAGCGATCGTCTTGCTTTGCGGTCACGGAGAGGCATCGAATCGATTCGGCCCTCTTGACAACGCATGTTGCGACGGTATAGTCATTCCGAAAAACGCGAGCAATTTCCGTTTATCGAGATAGTTCACACCAAAACGGTTGCGAGGGATTCGCCGATGAATCGTTTTTCTTGCGTCAGAGTCGCGGCAGGCGGCATGTCCGAGCGTCTCGCAGGTCGACCGCTACGCCGGCTGGCGGCAGCCGCCGTGGCGGGGGTGGTCTTCGCGGCGGGGGCTTCGTCCAGTTCAGCCGCCGAGGACGTGGTCAACGTTGCGGGCTGGGGCGGACCGCTTCAGAAGTTGTTCATCGATACGATCGGTCCGGAGCTCAAGAAGCAGACCGGCGCGTCGATCGTCTATACGCCGGGCAAGTCGACGGAGACGCTCGCGAAGGTGATCGCACAGCAGTCGAATCCGACCATCGACGTGGCGATCGCGACCGAGATCATCGGACTCAAGGGCGACAAGCTGAATCTGTGGGCGTCGCTGGATGCGCGGTCGGTCCCCAATCTGAAGGACGTCTACGACTACGCAAGGATGCCCGACGACAAGGGCGTGCTCTGGTCGGCCAACATGATCGGCATCATCTACAACCCGGTAGCGCTGCAGAAGCACGGCATCAAGCCGCCGACGTCCTGGAACGACCTGTTCGACCCGCGCCTGAAGGGGAAGGTCATCCTCGGCGCGATCGGCACCGACTTCGGCCTGCAGACCCTGCTGATGCTCGCCAAAGTCAACGGCGGAAACGAGAAGAACATCGAACCCGGCTTCGCCGCGATGAAGAAGCTGGCGGCGAGCGTCTTGAGCTTCGAACGGGAGTACACGCGAGTTGGAGAACTCTTCGATGCGCAGACGGCGTGGATCGGCGTCTGGAGCCACGCCGGAGCGGCGCAGCTTGCGCAGCGGGGCGTGCCCATCCAGTTCGTTGCTCCCAAGGAAGGGGTGGTGCTTACGGCCAACTACGTCGGCGTGGTCGCCAACGCACCCCACCCCAAGGCCGCACAAGCCTTCGTCAACCTGCTGCTCAGCGAGCCGGTGCTCAAGGCCTTCGCCGAAAAGTACGGCGCGATTCCCATGAACCGCAACGTGAAGCTGCCCGAGGAGATCCAGAAGAAGCTTCCGGACCAGGCGGCGATGTCGCGCGTCGTCTCGTTCGACTGGCGGCACGTCAACGAGAACCGCGACGCCTGGACCGAGCGGTTCGGCAAGGAGATCGAGACGGTCGCGCGTCCTTGATCGACCACCGGAACATCCGCCAGCACAGCACGGGAGCAGCATGTACAAGATAGTGGCCGAAGTCGTGAAAGTCAGTGACCCCAAGACGATCGAAGGCGAGGACTTGCACGTGCGGTGGCCGTGTCCGGTCTACAAGGTCGGCGACCGGATGACGTTCACCATCTTTCCGGCGACGATGATGGTGATGGAGGAGACCGACAAGGTCTGCCTGTCCGCGCTGAGCGCCATCATGCCCTTGATACGCGGGCTGATCCAGGGCAAGGCGGAGGACTGGGATTTCATCGACAAGGTGACTTACTATTCGTGCCCCGACGCCGAGCGGCCCGTCATCTTCAAGCTCATTCGCGTGCCGGTCGAGCCGCCGATTCCGGGGAAGACGAAGTACGGCGACGCCCAGAAAGAGATCTGCAGCAGCTGATCGGCGCGGGTCCGGCAATGACGATCGCAGCGGGAGCGCCCGCCGGATCCGCGGGCTACCTCAGCCTGCGCGACGTGGCGAAGTCCTACGAGTCCTCTCCGGTCGTCGACATCGCGGCGCTGGACATCGGCGAAGGCGAGCTGTTCGCGCTGCTGGGACCGTCGGGCTGCGGCAAGAGCACCACGCTGCGGCTGATCGCCGGCTTCGAATCGCACGACCGCGGCGGGTTTTGGCTTGCCGGCCAAGCGCTCGCGAATCGCCCGATTCACAAGCGCGATGTCGCGATGGTCTTTCAGGACTACGCGCTGTTCCCGCACATGAGCGTCTTCGACAACGTGGCGTTCGGCCTGCGCATGCGGCGCGTCCCCGCCGCGGCGGTAGCGGAGCGGGTCAGCGCCGCGCTCGGGACCGTGCGACTCCAAGGGTTCGACCACCGCCTGCCTCGCGAGCTCTCCGGCGGGCAGCAGCAACGGGTCGCCATCGCCCGGGCGCTGGTGGTGATGCCGAAGCTGCTTCTGCTCGACGAGCCGTTGAGCAATCTCGACGCGAAGCTCCGGGAGGAGATGCGCGAGGAGCTCAAGGATATCCAGAAGAGCACTAACATCACGACCATCTTCGTCACCCACGACATCCAGGAAGCGTTTGCATTGGCGGACCGGGTCGGCGTGATGAATCACGGAAGGATCGTCCAGATCGGATCGTCCACCGACATCTACTGCCGCCCGGAGAACGAGTTCGTGGCGACGTTCGTCGGCCAGTCCAACATCGTCGCCGGCGCGTTGACGGACGGGCCCGGCGCCGAAGGGCGGTTCCGGTCGAATTCGGGGCTCGAGATGTCGGTGACGGTGCCGCGTCCGGCAAGGTCCGGCGCGCCCGGAAAGGTCTTCGTGCGTCCCGAGCACGTGCGCTTATCGGACTCGCCTCCCGCGCACTGCAATGCCTTCGAGGCGCGCGTCCTGCGCAGGACCTTCCTGGGGGAATCGAAGCGATACGTCCTGCAGGTCGGCAACGAGAGCCTGGTCGCGACGACCACCGAGGAGCTCCCGGAGAACGGGCGCGTGAAAGTCTACTGGCGCGAAGAGCACGCGGTCTTCATCGCCGCGGAGTCGAATTGATTCGAACGCCCCGGAGCGCCGTCGGGATCCGCTTCGCGCTCCTGGCGCTGCCGCTTGCGTTCCTGTTCTTCACCTTCCTCCTGCCGCTGGGCACGCTGCTCCACCTGAGCTTCCAGAACGTGAATCCTTCGCAGGGCGGCGTGGTCCCGCCCGGATACTCGCTCGCGAACTACGAGCGGTTCCTGCTCGACCCTTACTATCTGGCGATCCTCTGGCGAACCGTCAAGGTGAGCCTGATCACGACGGCGGTCTGCGTTGTGGTCGGCTATCCGGTGGCGTATGCGCTGAACGTCGCGAGACCGCGGACCGCCTCGCTCATCCTGCTGGTCTTTCTCGCGCCGCTCCTGATCAGCGCCGTGGTGCGGTCATTTGCGTGGGTGGTGCTGCTCGCGCCGAACGGCGTGATCAACGTGTGGCTCGGCCGGCTGGGGCTGACCGAAGAGCCGCTCAGGCTGATGTGGAACGAGTTCGGCATCGTCGTCGGGCTCGTTCACGTGTTTCTCTCCCTGATGATCCTGACGATCTACACCCGGCTGACGCAGATCGATGCGCGCCTGCTGCTTGCGGCGCGTAACCTCGGGGCATCCGGTTTCGATGCGTTTCGCAAGATCACCCTCCCGCTGAGCCTGCCCGGTGTCATCGCGGGAGTGGTGCTGGTCTTCTCGATCAGCGCCAGCACTTTCATCACGCCGGCGCTGCTCGGCGGGACCCGGGCGAAGGTCGTCGCCTACCTCATCTACGAGCAGAACCTGGTTCTTCTCAACTGGTCCTTCGGGGCGGCGATCTCGTTCATCATGCTGCTGGTCACGCTGGGCATCACGTTCGCGGTGTCCGCCGGCTTCCAGGGAAGGCGATGGAGAGGAATTCGCTGAGCCGGCGGGGCATGGGGCTGCCGCTGGCGGCGTTCGTCGCGCTGGCGGCGCTGTTCATTCTGGTGCCGCTCGTGATCGTGGTGATCGTATCGCTGACGCCGGCCGAATTCCTCAGGCTCCCAGAGGGCAGGCTGTCGTTGCGCTGGTATGAGGAGTTGCTGCGCAGCGAGGATTTCCTGAAGGCGTTCCTGCGCAGCCTGGCGCTGGCCGCCCTTAGCGCGGCGGGCTCCGTCGTTCTCGGGACACTGACCGCGCTCGCGCTGGTGCGCTACCGCTTTCGCGGCGGCACCGTGCTGGAAACGCTCTGCATGGCGCCGCTGATCGTGCCGCAGGTCGTCATCGGCCTGGCGTTGCTCCAGTTCTTCAGCAAGTTCGGAATGGCGCAGAGCTTCACGGGCCTGGTCCTGTCGCACGTCATTCTCTGCTTTCCCTTCGTCCTGCGCATCGTCGGGGCGTCGCTTAAGGGGTTCAACGTGAACCTGGAGCACGCGGCGCGCACCCTCGGGGCGAGCTGGTTTGCCGCTCATCGCCACGTTGTCTATCCATTGATCAGGCCGGGCGTGCTGGTCGCCGCGGCCTTCGCCTTCATCACCTCGTTCGACAACCTCACCGTGTCGCTGTTTCTCGCCGGCCCCTATCAGGTCACCTTGCCGATCCAGATGTACCTGCACATCGACTATTCGAACGATCCCCTGATCGCTTCGGTATCGACCGCGCTGATCGGGTTGGCGGTCGTCTTCGTCGTCCTGTTCGAGAAGCTCGGCGGACTGCGCAAGGTGTTCTGAAAGCGCACGCGGCGCATTCTTTCACCCGATCGCCCGATCCCTGCCCTGCCAGTAGGGGGCGCGCAGATCGCGCTTCAGGATCTTCCCGGTCGCGTTCTTCTTCAGGCTGTCGGTGATCTCGATCGACCTCGGCACCTTGTAATGGGCGAGCCGCTCACGGCAGTGCCGGATCAGCTCGTCAGGCTCGAGCCGAGCGCCCTCCCGGCCGACGACCATTGCGTGCACCACCTCGCCCCAAGTCTCGCTGGGAATGCCGAAGACAGCCACTTCGAGGACATCGCGATGCTCGTAGAAGGCGTCTTCCACCTCGCGCGCGTAGACGTTCTCGCCACCGGAGACGATCATGTCCTTCACGCGGTCGGTGACGAACAGGTAGCCGTCCTCGGAGAGACGGCCGAGATCGCCGGTGTGCAGCCAACCGTCGCGCAGCGCCTCGGCGGTCGCTTCCGGCGCATTCCAGTACCGCTCCATGAGGCACGGGCCTCGCACGATGATCTCGCCGACTTCTCCGGGCGGGACCTCGCCGCCGCCGGCATCGACGACCTTCACGTCGTACGAAATGGCCGGCGTGCCCGCCGAGCCGAGGCGCTCGGGATGCCGCTCCACGTCGATCCGGCTGGTTCGAAGCACCGTCGCGTTCAGGCCCTCGGTCAAGCCGTAGACCTGTGCGAACTCGCATCCGAGAACGTCCATGGCGTGCCGCAGCGCGGCGGGGGCGATCGCGGAACCGCCGTAGATCACGAGTCGCAGCGCCGCCAGCGGCCTCGGCTCGGCTTCCAGTCGAACGGCGAGGCGCTGGATGATCGTCGGAACGAGCACGGCGTGCGATATCGGACGCTCCTCGAGCAGCCGGATCGCGCCGTCGAGGTCGAACGAGCGCATCTGCACGATCGGGCAGCCTCGGTACACGAATGCGTAGGCGATCGAGGACGAGACGTGAAACATCGGAATCGGAAAGAGGAGCCGATCGTGGGCGTGAGCGGGAAACTCGACGCTGCAAAGATTCAGGCGCGCCCAGAACGCGCCGTTGGAGATGACCGCGCCCTTCGACCGTCCCGTCGTGCCGCTCGTGTAGACGATGAGGCACGCCTTGGAGCTGTCGAGATAGGCGCGTCCTGCCCCGGGTGCGAATTCGGCGAGTACCGCGTCGTATGCCTCGCCGAAGCCGGCCGCTCCGAGATGCCAGGTCGACGAAACGTCGAGCGCTGCCGCCGCGTCACCGAATTCCTGGCCGTGGATCAGAAGCCGGGGCTCGCAGTCGCTCACGACCGTGGCGAGTTCGCGGCCGGAGAGCCGAAAGTTCAGCGGCACGAGGACAACGCCGGCGCGCTGGGCAGCGACCTGGATCTCGAGGTACTCGAGTTCGCTCAGCGCCAGGAGTGCGATTCGGTCACCCGGCTGCAGGCCGCGTGCGCAAAAGGCCTGCACCAGCCGATCCGCCCGGGCGTCGACCTCGCGAAATGTGAGCGATCGATCGCCTTCGGCGACGCAGGTCCGATCGGGCCAACGGGCGACGCCCTGCGACAGGAGGTCGGGAATGTTCATCCCCGGCGCCCCGTGGTGCGGGACGAAGCCCTTGGTTTCCGGATGCGCACTCGGGCTCCTTTTTTGCGG
>JADLEZ010000216.1 GCA_020845855.1 Burkholderiales bacterium | reverse complement strand
TGTCCCCCCTCCGGGGGGAGGGTCACTTCCGCAAATCACTTCCGCTAATATTTCAATGACTTAGACATACCACTTCCGCACTTCCGCGACGACTTCCGCCGCAATGATTTCAATGGGTTAGCTATGCCACTTCCGCGAACTTCCGCAGACCTTTTGACCACTTCCGCGACCCTCAACCCGGCCCGTCAGCCAGTGCTTCGACCCGCCCTTTGAGCCCCTTTGCCTTCGTCCTGCTGTCCAGCGTGACCTCTTCCAGCACTCCGTTCCGCCACCATGCTTCAACCATGTCCCGCGCTTCTTTTCTGCCGACCTTTGCCATCTCCATGACCAGCGTCCCGACCCAGTCCCTGCCCGCGTTCTCGCCTCGCTTGACCGCTGCGCCTGCCTCGAACCGTCGATTGACCTCTTCCAGGATCGTGACCGCTTCCCGCTTCCCGACCGGCGGCATGTCGCGCGCCGCGTCGATCTCTTCCGTGTGGTCGACCAGCAGCCCGCTCGGCATCCGCAGGTATCGCTGGACTTCGAGGTTCGCGAGGTCGTTCGCCTTGACGACGGCGCCGTTGACGACGCGCCCGCGCTGGTACTCGCAGCCGAGCTGCGCGCAGATGCGCTTGGCGTCGTCCTCGCCCTCGCGCCAAAGCGCGTAGGTGGCGCGCGCACCATCGACGAGGGCGGTTGAGCCCCGGATCATTTCGCGCGCGTCCTCGGGCGAGCGGACGTTGCTCATGCCGTCCTTGCGCATGTGATGGCAGACGATGAGGGTGGCGCCGGTCTGGGCGCAGATTTCCGCGAAGGCCGACCACATGAACTGCCCGGCGGCGGGGTCCGCGTTCACGTCGGCCATGACGAACGCCTGGAGGGGGTCGATGATGACCAGGCGCAGGTCCTTGACCTCCAGGAGTTGCCGGCGCAGGGCATCGAAGGCCGGCGTCTTGGACAGCGCGCCGGAGCGGTCTGCGGCGATCAGGGGCATGGGGCCGCCGGCATCCGGCAGCGGGACGACCATGAGCCGGTGCGGGGCCTTCGCGCGGCGGCGCTGGGGGTCGATCCCCTCCAGGCGGCGGTGGATGCTGGCGCGACTGTCCTCGGCCGAGATCACGACGGCGCTGCCGTGCTCGACGATCTGCCCGCCGAGCAGCTTGCGGGGGCTGACGGTGGCGGCGGCGATGGCGACCTCAAGCGCCATGTCGAGGGCAAGGAAGCTCTTGCCGAGGCCGCCCATCGCGGCGAACAGGACGGGCGCACCCAGCGGGATAGACCCCTCGCACAACCAGCGGATCGGGGGCGCGTCGCCGTCGTAGGCCGACGCGGTCCAGTCGGTCAGCACGGGGAAGGCTGACGGGCTGCCCGCGACCTCGCCCGTCTCCGCGTCGAATTCGACCTCCATGTTGGGACGCGACAGCTTGCGCCGCGCGCCGTCGATGGCCTGGCGCATCTCGCGCGCTGTGTCGGCCACCGTGTAGCCCGGCAGCGTGATGCCGGCGGCCTGGCCGAGGATCTCGGTATCGGTCCAGCCGCGCCCGACCCAGTGGCCGACGAGCTGGATCATGTGGTTGTGCCACTGCTCGCCCGCGCGGATCTTGGCGAGCGCGGCGGCGGGCGAGATCAGTCCCGTGATCGTCGAGCGGACGGGCGCGTTCGCCGGGGCCGCCGTGCCCGCCGGAGGGGGCGTCGGCGCGTTCTGGGCCGCGGGGGTGGCGGCGATGGGGGGCGAAGCCTGGGCTGCGTCCAGCAGGCCCGCAGCGGGCGGGAACGCGCGGGCGATCTGGCCAGGGATGTAGAGCGGACGATCGGGGGGGAGGATCAGCTCGGTGCGCTCGACGATACGCCCGTCCTTGACCGGCCACGCGATCGATCCGCCGAGGCGCATCACGCGGCTCGGGTTGGTCACGGTGCTGTCGCCGTCGAGCGCGCGGGCGAGCTCGACGAGCTGGGCGCGGAGTGCTGCCATGTCGTCGAGCGCCTCGGTGAACCGCCACCACAGCTGCGCGCGCTTGTGCGGCACGCGGCCGGTGACGACGACGCAGGTCGGCGGGCATCCGCGATATTTGTGGCGCACCTCGTCGGCGGCGCCGTCGTCGTCGAGGTCGGCCCAGACGGCGAGCGACGCCCATGCGTCCTCATCGTTGGAGCGCACGAATGGCGCGGTGTCGGGGTGGCGCAGCGCGCCGCCGACATAGACGTTGCGGCCCGGCGCTGCGTTGGTCTTGGCCGCGAAGGCGGCGGCTTCCTCGAGCTTGTCGGTGCCGAAAAGCTGGCCGTGACGGAGCTTGCCGTCGCGCTCGTCCCGCCATCCGATCTCGATCAGGCCCTCGTGCCTCCCGTCGAGCGTGCCGCCAAAGAGATGCTCGAGATGCCGCAGCATCGCGGTCTCGTCTGGCTGGAAAATGGCGGTCACGTTGCTGGTCATCGTGCGGTCGAGACCTGGACAGCGCATTTGCGCGGTGTCGCGCAATTTTTGCGCGCGACGATTTCGACGACGTCGGCGTCATCGGTCATGACCCCGGCCTTCTTCATCAGGTCGAGGACGCCTTTGATGCGGTTATCGAGGTCGCCGCGCAGCTTCACCGGCATGGAGAGCGTGACGGTGTAGGGCGGCGCCACGAGGCGCGGGCCGACGTGCTGTGCGATGACGGATCTGTGAGCATCGGCCTGCCACGCGCGGTATCGCGGCGACAGGATGCGCCCCCTACCCGCCACGTTCAGGAATGCGTTGTTCAGGCTCGGCGGCACGTCGAGCACGAGGCTGATGGTGGACAGCGGCGCGCTCATGTCGCCTCGCGTCCGATCGCTGCGTTCAGCCGGTCGACGCGCAGCCTGTTCCATTCCTCGATCGTCGCCGGCGTCGCGCCATCGGCGCGCACCTTGCGCGGCTGATAGGCGCGCGCGAGGTGCGGCTCGCAATAGGAGAAGCCGAGCATCGTCGGCTGCCCGCACTTGCAGGCGTCGTCTGCGCTCGGCTCGCCATCGATCCACTGGCATGTGCGCGCTGGCGCGATGCTGGTGGCAAGGATTGGGGTGCGGGCGCGCGCTGTTTCCTGTCGCATGATGCCTGCCGCGACGTGCAGGACAGCGCTTGGTGTGCTCGGGGAGCCCGCGTCCCCGCTGGGATGCGTCGCGGCAATGGGTGCCGGCGGCAGCGGCTTGACGAACTTCAGGCGCGGCAGCGGCTTGTTGCGCTGGCCGCGCGGACGCGCGACGTGGCCGGCAGCGATGCGCGCGCGAAAGACGAGGCCGGCGACCTGCCCCGGCGTGACGCCGAGCTCGATCGCAACGTCGCCCTGGTTGCGTCCCTGGCTCACCAGATCGAGGATCTGGTCGCGCACCGCGACCGGCAGGCCGCGGCTCATGCGTCGTCGCCGTTGCGCTTGGCGTAGACGACGAGGCCCGCGAACGCGGCGACGATCAGCGCGAGGAAGATCGCGGACTCCATCGTCACTGCCCCGCGCGGCAGTACGGGTCCGCCGGCCACGTGCGGCAGAAGCTCGAGGCCGCGACTGCTGCGGGCTGCTGCGGCACCTCGGCGCGCATCGGGCGCGGCGCGGGGCACGCCTTGCCGACGGCGGCGAGCGCATCGGCGACGCCTGCGTTGACGCAGAGGATCGCCAGCGCGGCGTCGTTGTGGCCGAGGAGGCGCAGCTGCTGCGAGTTGAGCCGGCGTTGGCACTCCTCGTTGGTGAAAGTGCCGCCCCCCGCGATGCCGAACCCCGCGACGCTGACGCCAGCCGACGCGCTGCCCATGCACGCCTCGGATGACGCCGCGAGCGAGGGCGCACCGACGGCCGGCGCCTGGCGCGGGTTGGTGACGTTGTTTCCGCTCGACGTGCCGCCGTTGCCGATGCCCTGCGCGGCGCTGGCCGAGCTCGACGCGGACGCGCCCATGATGTTGTTCGTCGTCGCGCCCTGGGCGTGCGCCAGCATCGGCAGCGCGATCAGCGCCGCCGTCATCATCAGTCTCCGCATTCGTCGTCTCCGTTTTCTGGGGTGAGCTTTGGCCAGCCGGCGAGCTCGCGAAGCGAGCGCGCATCGGTGGCGGTGATCGGGTCGTTGAAGCGCGCGGGCGTGCCCGCCATGCGCGCGGCGAAAGCGCGCTCGGGCTCGGCGGGGAGCGTCACGCGCGGCAGGCGCGAGGGGATGACGCCGGCGATGCGCGTGCGGACCGTGTGGCCACAGACGCCGTAGCGCCTGCCGATCGCATCCCAGCTCATACCCTGGTCGCGCAGCAGCGCCATCTCGAGGTTCGGGAGCGCGCGCGTCATGGAGCGCACTCCATGAACTCGTGAATTACGGATCTCGCGACCCACGGGTCGATGGCGTTGCCGTAGGCGCGCACTGCAGCCACTCGGGCGGGAAACCGATCAGCCATCCCGCCAGGGCGGCCGGGAGCGGCAGTCCAAACGTCTCCGGGAGCGGTTCCCCGCGGGTCGCGGAAAGGCGCGGATGATCCTGCCGCCCCGGGTTCTTCCCATCGCGCGCTGTCACGGTGGGCAGTGAGCCACATGCGCCGGCGTAAATGAGGCGCACCAAAATCGGCAGACGATCGTTTGCGTTCGGCCACTCGGTAGCCAAGGCCCGCCAAGCGTCCCTTGATCTCGGCAAGCCACGGCTGGATACCGGGCACGTTTTCAAACAGGACCACGTCCGGCGTCCTCGCGCCGACGAGATCCAGCCAGGTTCGCGCAAGTCGGCCACGTTCGCCGTCGATGCCTTTGCGAACTGCGTGAATCGCGCCGGCGACCGAGTGGTCCTGGCAAGGAGGGCTCCCGGTCCAAACTGGTCGGTCGTCCGGCCATCCGGCGAGACGGAGTGCGAGCGACCATCCGCCGATGCCGGCGAAGAAGTGGCACTGGTCAAATCCGCGCAGGTCATCTGCGCGAACATCGACAATTGATCGCTCATCGACTTCCCCGCGCGCGATGTGACCGGCAGTGATCAGGTTGCGAAGCCACTCGGCTGCGAAAGCGTCGATCTCGTTGTAGTAGGCGAGCGTCATGGTTCCATGACGCATACAAACAGTTGTTTGGATTGGGGGCTCACTCGTCCCCCTTTGGATGCATGCACCGCATCCATGTCGCGTGAATGTTCGGGTACTCGACGGCGAGCATCAACAGGTGCTCGGGTCGCGGCAGGCACTGCCTGGTCTGGATCTTGCGGGCACCCTCGTCGGTGATCTTGAGACGGAACGCGATCACCTTCGCCGGCTCGCGCCTCGTCGCGGTGACGACGGCCTCTCGCAGCGCTTCGCGAATGCGAACCGCGCTCATGGCGACATCTCCTGTTGTTGGCTGGGGTGTGTCTTTCGACACAGCGAACCTCCACGGTGATGGCCATGGACGCATCGGTTCGCCTTCTCCTCGCCCTCGCGGTTGCCGCCGCGGGGGCGCTCGTCCTCTCGGTGCTGTGAGGTGTTCGCGCGGCCCGGCCGGGAGGGGGGAAAGCCGGGCCGCGCGCTGCCGCAGCGTTGGCTCCCCTGGAGGGACGCTGCGGACAGGGGGATCACGTCACGCCGCCTCGGTCGAGGCGGTGGCTGGCGTCCGCAACGGCAGGTCCGACGCGCGCACAGCCATTCCGGCGCTGCACGCGACGCTCGCCAGGATGGTGCGCCACGCAGCGGGCACCGCTTCCCGGCTCATCCACATGCGGACGGTCGCCTCGTTCACAGAGCGGGGAGCATCGACGTGAGTGCTCAGCGTCGATGCGGCTACTTTTGGGCCTCCAACGCGGGAGACCACTTCTCGGATGCTGTGCATGACACAGTGTTGTATAGCACGGTGTTGTGCACGTCAACGCCCTTTTGTGACGTGGCGGCGGCTGCCCCCTCCCGCATGTTCGCTGTATGAGTAGACGGGGGTCGCCACTCACGGTGGCTGTTGGACGCCGAATGGAAGCCGCGCGGATTGCAGCCGGCTTCGAGACGATCCGCGCCTTCTCCGCCACCCTAGGCGTGAGCGAGGCGCGTTACCGCCGCTGGGAAAGCGGCGAGGTGCAATGCCCCTATGAAATCCTGGTGGCCATAGCCGAGAAGACCGGCCGCACCACGGATTTCCTGCTGCGCAACGTTGTAGACGCAGCGCACCTGGCCCGCCCGCCGATCCGCCACCGCGCCGGCTGAAACTCGGAGCCTGTCCGATAGTTGCGTGCGCGACTCCGAATACGACATTTTGTGACACAACACTGTGTTTGACAGAAGCACAACACGGTGTCATGTTCCTGGGCGTACCCACCGCACCGGGAGGCCCAAATGTACCACCCCACCACCTTCGAACCCCGCGACGCCGGCCGCCGAGAGGCCGCCGCCGCGCGCGACGCCGCCGACATCGACCAGGCGACCGCCGCGCTCCGCGCCGCCCAGGAGAAAGGCCTCGCCGCGATCCGCGAGGCCTTCGCCATCCTGATCGCCGAGGCCGACCTGGCGCTGGCCCCGGTCGACGGCAGCGCCGACGCGCTGGACGAGTTGCGCGGCGTGCGCGACGACGCGCTCGGGATGGCCGAGGACGCACTCGCCGCCGTGTGGGGCGAGATTGCCCGCGCCGGCAGCCGGAGGGCCGCGTGATGAGCGCGCTCACCACCAACCTCGCCGCGATCCGCGCGAAGTCGCCGTGCCGCGACGGCTGGGCCACGCTCAAGAAGCACGTCGGCGACATGGCCGACGACGCGCCGCTGCCACTCACCACGATCCTCGACAGCAACGGCATCGATGATGCGCTCTGGGTCGCCTATTGCGTCATCGGCGAACCGGCGCGCGTTGCGCTCGCTCCCTTCCTCCGCGAATGCGGACTGCGCGCCTGCGACCACGCGGAACGCGCTCTGCCGATCTTCGAGGCGAAGCGGCCCGGCGACGACCGGCCGCGCAAGGCGATTGAAGCGGCGCGCGGGTGCATCGCTGGCACAAAGACACGGCAGCAGGCGCGCGCCGCCGCCGCCGACGCCGCCTACGCCGCCGCCGCCGCCGCCGCCGCCTACGCCGCCTACGCCGCCGCCGACGCCGCCGACGCCGCCTACGCCGCCTACGCCGACGCCGACGCCTACGGCTACGCCGCCGCCGCTCGTCGCACTGCGCGCGAGCAGGAGCGCGCGTGGCAAACGGCGAGGCTGCGCGAATACCTGAACGGGACGGTCGCGCAGAAGGAGGCCGCGTGATGCCCTGGCCTCTCACGCCCG
>JADLEZ010000215.1 GCA_020845855.1 Burkholderiales bacterium | reverse complement strand
TCGCGCAGGCCGAGGGCGAGGCGCTCTCAAGGCTTGTCGACGGGCTATTCCTCGGACGCTGCGAAGCGAGTGCCGATGTGAACCGCTGCGCCTTCGATGCCCGGATGCCCGGAGGGCTCGTCTGATGCCCGCCATTCCGCGATACGAACCGCGCGTGCCCACGCCAAAGGCGAGGCTGCTACCGCTCATCCAGGCACCGAGGATCACGGGCGACGGCTTGGGTGCGGCCATAGCAGGCCTCGGCGAGAGCATTGAGCGCGGCGTTAACACGATCGACGAGGCGCGCTCGCGCGAGCTGTACCGCGTCACCGAGGCGAACATTTCCGCACATCGCGCTTGGCAGGCCGCGCAACTTCGCGATCTCGAGACGGCGCCGGCTGATGAGGTCGACGATCGAGCCGACAAGTTCCTGGCTGAATCCCGGCAATCCTGGCAGGGCATTGTCGACAGGTTGCCGGAACGCAGTCGGGCGCGCGGCTTTGCAGAAGGTGTGCGCGACGACGCACAGCTCGAGCTCGTCGACAAGGTCGAGAGGTTCCGGTCCACAGCCCAAGGGCTGCGCACGGCGCAGACGTTCGAGCAGTCACTTGCGGATCGTGCGCGGGACGTCGAGGCCGATCCGGATAGCTTCCTACGCAACTACGCGGAGCACGCGCGCGCAGCCGAACATGCCATGCTCTCGCAAGGCGCGCAGGCGGCGCAGAAGCGAGCGGCCTTTCAGACCTTGGTGTCGGCGGCCACACGCGGAGCGATTCGACGCGACCCAGCAGGCACGCTCGCGCAGTTGCAGAGCGAAGATCCCACCGCGCAATACATTCGCAACCTCAGTCCAGAGGAGCGCCAGAGTGCGCTCAAGGTTGCAGAAGCCGCCGTGCGCGACGGCACCATTACCGACTACACGGACAAGATCGCGCGCGCGTACCGCGACCAAGGCCCAGCGGCCGGCGCCCGCCTGCTCGCCCGCCTTGACGAGGTGCCGGTCAGTGAGGAGGTCAAGGACGCGGTGAGGAACGAGGTCCACGCGCGCAACGGCTTGCTTCGCGACGAGCGCCGTGCGGAGAACCTCGAGGCGATCACGTCGCTGTCGACGGCGATCGCACGCGGCGATCCGCCCCGAACGGCCGAGCGCGACGCCTATTCCCTGTATCGGCGCGGTGCGCTCAGCGAGTCCGAGTTCGTGAACACGCGCGAGGCGATCGCCAGGGCCCGCCAGCAGGCCGGTGACCGCGACGCCGATCGCGCGGCACTGGCCGAGATGATCACGGCCGGCCGTGCTCTGGACCCCGCGGATGCCACGGCACGGAAAGCCGTGTCGACAGAGTTTCGCGAGCGCACGCGCAACGCTGATCCGCTTTCGCCCGAGTTCGTGAACCAAGCTGTGGCGCTCGCGAAGCAGACCCGCGTTGTGCCCGATAGCGCCGTGGCGTGGGCTCGCACGGCGCTCGTGTCCGACAACATCAACGCGGCTGCCTTTGGCGGCGAGTTGCTTGCCCGCCTGGAGGAAGCTGCGCCGCAATCGGCGGGCTTCGCAATCGACGAGCGCACGCGCACCCTGGCCGCGGACATCTCGAGCGCGGTTCGGGCAGGGGCCGTGCCCGCACAGGCCGTCGAGCTCGCACGCCGCAATGCGGCGCGACCTGAATCCGAGCGCGAGCGACTACGCGAGAGGTATCGGACCGAGAAGCTCGAGGGTGGCAACGACGAGGCGCTGCAGGGGTTTCTTGACGGCGACGACCGATTCGATCGCTCGCTGATTCGCGGGGCTCCCGCGGCGCCGGAAGCGATGGCCGCCGAGTTCTCGGCGGGCGTGCGCCGTTACTTCGACGCGGTGGGTGGCGACGTCGTGCAGGCACGGCGGCTCGCCTGGAACGACGCGACGCGCAAGTGGGCGTTCTCCACGGCGGCGACGGGAAAGCCGGCTATCGTCCCGTACGCGCCCGAGCTGCACGGCATCAGTCGCGCGGATGTCGAGAAGGATTTCGCGAAGGCGCTTGCCGATCACCCGGCGCAAGTCCGGCGCTTCGATCCGGTTTCGGGCGACCTCGTCGCAGCGAGCCCGTCGCCGAAGGACCTGCGGCTCGTGCCGATCCCCGGCGTCACCGAGCGCACGGCGGGCCTTCGCTGGAATGTCGGCGTTCAGGGCGATGACGGCTCGGTGGACCTCCTGCGGGGTCCCGATAACCTTCCGCTCGCCTACGAGCTGCCCGTCCAGG
Organism: Burkholderiales bacterium; assembly: GCA_020845855.1. Classification (GTDB taxonomy): domain Bacteria; phylum Pseudomonadota; class Gammaproteobacteria; order Burkholderiales; family Casimicrobiaceae; genus VBCG01. Next base: position 5,901 of record JADLEZ010000215.1, on the reverse strand, counting down.
CGCAGGACTTCCGCGAGCGCCGCGAGACTCGGGGCCGCGAAGCGCTCGAGCGCGCGCGCCGACTCGCAGCAGAGCAGCGCAGCTACCTCGACCAGCTCGAGGAGATGAGCCGCGCCGGGGATGACTTCGCGTTCAGCCTCCTGCAGATGGCGCCCCGGCCGGCGCCCGGCATTCGCTGATGCCGTTCGTATCGTCCACGCCCGAGCTCGGCGAGATCGCGCGCATTCCCGCGCCGCCACCGCCGGGCCCACGTCCCGGCGTGCTGGACACGCTCTCTGCGGCTTTCCGTCTGAACAACGAGGTTTCGAGCCTCTACGACGTCGTGACTTCCGGCTTTCTCGGTCGCGGGCACGCCGTCAATCCGCAGTACGACCCGCTCTCCGACATCGCGGGCACCGAGGACGAGCTGCACGCCGAACGGTTCATCGAATCGACGTCGCCGGCGGAAACCGCCGCGATTCGAGCGCAAATCCGTCGCGAGGAAGCCGATCGCCAAACGATCCGCGAAGCGGGTCCCTGGGGCCTTGCGGCGAGCGTTGCCGCGGGGGCCGTGGCTCCTTCTACCCTCGCCGCGATGGTCGTCCCCTTCGGCGGCACAACGCGTTTCGCGCAGGCCGCTCGCGCGGTCGCCGGTGGGCTCGCCGTCGACATCCCGAGCGAGACGCTCTTCCACCAGACGCAGGTCACGCGCACCGCGGCAGACACGGCCTTCAACGTCGGCGGCGGCGTCCTGCTGAACGGCATTCTCGGGGGAGCCATCGCGCCGCGCCTCACGCGCGCCGAGTTCGATGCGCTGTCGGCGCGGCTCGACGACGAGCTGCGCGCGCCGCCGGTGGATTTCGAGGGCTCGACCGCCGGGGCGGCCGCCGTGGATTCCGGCACGAGCCTCGCCGACGAAGGGATCGCCCGCGGGGGTGAGATCCTCGCCAAGACCATTGGGCGCATTTCCCCGTTGTCGCGCCTGCTCACCTCGCCCGCCAGGGCCGCGCGCCGCGTTGCCCAGCAGCTCGCCGAGGTACCCTTTGTCCTCACGAAGAACGAGCGCGGTATTGCAACGCCGGTCGCCGTCGAGACACTCGCAAAGCGCTGGGATTCGGTGCTCGTGCGCATGGTCCGCGAATTCGACGAGGCGTTCACGACCTATCGAAGCCGAGTCCGCAGCGAAGGCGGCGAGCCGTTGAACTTCGCCGCGTTCAAGCGCGAAGTGGCGGGCGCCATGCGCCGCGGCGATCAGTCCATCATCCCGGAAGCCGCCTCGGCTGCAGCTCGCGCGCGTCGCACCGTCATTGAGCCAATCAAGCGTCGGGCGATCCGCGCGGGCCTCCTGCCGGCGGACGTCGCGACGGTGGGCGCGGAGAGCTATCTGCCCCGCCTGTACGACGTGCGCAAGATCAAGGCGAACATGACCGCGTGGGAGCGCATGCTCCGCGAACAGTTCGAGGCACGCGGCATCGACAGCGCAGAAGCCGCGGAAATTGGGGAGCAGGTCACGAATTCAATCCTCGGCAGCACGCGGGGATTCGTTCAGCTTGACCCGAATGTCGTCGTGCGCGCGGGCAACCTCGCCGAGCGCATCGTGCGCATTCCCGACGACGTGCTCGAGCCCTGGCTCGTCTCGGACGCCGAGGAGGTGCTCAGCCGCTACGTGCGCTCGGTCACGCCACAGGTCGAGATGGCCGACCGCTTCGGCGACCTCGACATGAAGCAGGCCTTTCAGGACGTCGTCGACGAATACGCGATCCGACAGGAACGCGCGCTCGGCGACGACAGGCTCAAGGCTGAGCTCGAAAAGCGTATGAAAGCGGACCTCGACGATCTGCGCGGTCTGCGAGATCGCGTACTCGGCAAGCACGGTTTGCCAGCCGACCCGGACTCCGTGCTTGTGCGCAGCGCGCGGCTTTTCCGCACGTACAACTACGTTCGCCTGCTCGGTGGCCAGGTCCTCTCGTCGCTCGCCGACGTCGGCCGCGTGGTCATGCAACATGGTCTTGCGCGCACAGGCCGCAGCATGGTGACGCTCGCCACGAGTCTGAACCGCTGGAAGCTCGCCCGCGAGGACGGCACGCGACTTGCGGCAGGCCTCGATTGGACACTGAACACCCGCGGCGCCACGCTCGGCGAGATCGGCGACTGGGCGGAGACCCCGATCGAGCGCTACGCGCAGCAGGCCGCCAATGCGTTCTCGCGCGTAACGCTCATGTCGACGTGGAACAGCTCGCTCAAGTTTCTGGGCGTCGCGATCGAGCAGGATCACATACTCGAGCTTGCCAGCCGCCGGCTCGCCGGCAAGGCGCTGTCGACGCGCGAGCGCACCGTCATGGCCCAGCTCGGCATCGACGAATCCATGCTCTCGCGCATCGGCTATGAGTTCGCGCAGCACGGCGAGACGGACGGCCTGCGCCGTGCGCGACTCGACCTATGGAGCGACCGGGAAGCGCGCACCACACTGGCCGCCGCGCTCCTGAAGTCCGCGGATACCGTCGTGCTCACGAAAGGCGTCGGCGATACGCCGCTCCTGATGTCGAACGAGCTCGTGCGCACGCTCTTACAGTTCAAGTCGTTCGGGCAAGCCGCCGTGAATCGCCTCGTGATCCCGACTGCGCAAGGCCTCGCCCGCGGCGACGTCGCCACGCTGAACGGACTTCTGCTCATGCTCGGCCTTGGCACGCTGCGCTACGCCGCAAAGCAGTGGACCGCCGATCAGCCCATCGAGACGGACGCGGCGACCCTCGTGCGCGAAGCCGTCGACGGCGCCGGGCTCACCGCCTACCTCGTCGATCCCTACGACGTAGGCGCCGCCATCACGGGCGCGCCGCGGTGGTCGCGCTACACCGATCGCCACTGGACCGAGACCGCGCTCGGCCCCACGGCGGGCACGATTACGGATCTCGGCCTCACTGCGGAAGGCATCAGCAAGGACGGTGTGTCGGCACGCGACATCCACAAGCTGCGCAAACTCATGCCCGCGCAGAACCTGTTCTACATCCGCCGACTGATTAACCTCCTCGAGGACGAAACGGCGGAGGCGGTCGTGCAGTGACGCAAGCTACCGATCCGACGATTGCGCTTCCACTGCGCGTCATGCCGAACGCGATCGCCTGCTGGTGGGAAGTGCTGCATCTCACGCGCGACGCGACTGAGCACGCTATCCGGTACGCCTACGCGCTCGCATCAATCGCGATGCTCAAGCGCCACGCAGCAGAGGTCAGCAATGGCGATCAGCAATTCGAGCGCGCGCGCCTCGACATTGCCTATGTCGAAGCCCTGCGCGCGAGACACCAAAAATGGATGCAGTCATGACCGAAAATGCCGATGCCGTTCGCGCACGCTACGACGCGCAGATCATAGAGCGCGAGATCTCGCTCAGCACTCTCGATGCTGAAATACAGGAAGCGCTTGAGGCTGAGGGCCGTACTCGTGCTGCAGCCATCATGGGCGAGGCCACGGAGGCCGACGCAGATCGCGTTACCGAGGCGGCCCGGGCTCTCCTTGAGCGTCGGCGCATCCTGGGTGTCGAAATCAATGGCCTCAAGGCACGCCAAGCCGAGGCGATCAAGGCATCCGAGCGGGCCGAATGTACCGACAAGCTCGAGCGCGAGGTTACGCCGGCTGCAATCGAGTTTGTTGATTACTTGCGCAGGATCGAGGCGGCCACTGTAGAGCTCGGCGCCGCCATGGATGGCGCGATTTCCGTGTACAAGCGTGCGTTCGATGCGTGGCCGCTACGCGGTGACTACCAGCCGCAGCCCATGAACAGGAGTGCCGCGGGGTTTTCCTCATTGAATCACGGGGACTTCCTGCACTACATCCACGCCATGATCTCCGCGGCTTCGAATGAAAGTTTGCCCTACCGGGCGCTTCCACCCATTCACCCGATCTATACCACTGGCGCTGAGATCATGCAGCACGCGCAGCCGTTTGTTGAACGCTTTGGGACGCAGTGGGCGGCTCTGCTCGAACACGCCGCCGACCGGCCGGACCTGGCCAACAAGGTTCGCGAGAGGGTCGAGATGCCGAACACGGTGCGCGCATCGAAGCGCAATGCGAAGCGCGCAGCCTGACCGGAGCCGCAGACATGAACACCGAAAGCGACTTCCAGATCATCACTGATGCAGCTATGGATTTCCTCGCGATGCCGGTGGGGATTCCGAATTCATGGCGAGCACTCACGCCTGAGCAGGCTCGAGGCCTACAGAAAATGCTCGGCACCCGCGCCGATTTCCGCGAGGCCGCGCTCACCCGGGGAAACGCCGTCTCCGAGGCGAATATCTGGCTCGGCGGCAAGGCCGGCGGTCACGATCTCCCCGCAGAGGATGTCTCGCGCATGGCGCGAGGGCTGGGACCGACCGCAGTTCAGGAAGCAGAATAAGGGCGCAGGCGATACGCGGCCAGGAGTGGCGGCACGAGGGTCGCCGGGCCGGATGGGCAGCCAACATCCATCATCGTCAGTTGACCCTGAAGGGTCACACGCAGGAGCTGATTCTCTGCGAGTCGGCCCGGTACAATGGGTCCATGCCCGACCCGGCAGTAACCGTCAACAAAGAGGACCGCGGAGCGCAGGCCAGCGAGAAGCCGTCTGCCGTGGCGTCAGAGACGGGGAAGCCACAGCGGACGCGGCTCGACGATCTGGCGGACGCGATCGGCCGGGAGCAGCTCGCGAACCTCAAGCGCAATATCGAGAGGGATTCGGCGGGCTAGCGCCCGCCGCAGGCACGCTCCCTGCCGTGCGTGGCGACGTAGTCGCCTCCCAAGCACCCCTTGCATCTATCGCGCTCGATCGCGGCATAGTGCGCGTAGCTACGCGTTATGCGCAATGAAAAGGCCGCCCCGAGGGCGGGCGGCCGGAGTGCTGGCGGGAGTGTGCGCGGCTATGCGGCGTTCAGTGCTCGTATCGACGCGATCGACCTTGCCGAGCCGCTCGGCAGCGGCCCGCGCTCGACGCGCTCGAGACACACGGGCCAGTCTTTGCGCAGCAAGCCGTGATATCGCTTGCGCGCCTCGGCTTCGCTGTCCGTCTCGAGGAACACCATGTCGTGCCCATAGCTGCCGCCGTCGGGGACGATGACGCGCCAGAAGACGCGCCATTCCTTGCGCGCGCTCATGCCGCACCTCCTTTCGTCGACCGCGAATTCCACGCGCGCGCGGCCTCGAGCGGGGAATCGCCGGACGGCCCCTCGGCGCCGCACTCGCCACAAGCCGCACTGTAGGTCGCGCTGGCGTCGCTGTGGCCGTGCCTGAACACGTCAACCATGTGCGGGTCACCGCAGAAGGGGCACGGGAGAGCCGACGCTGCGCCGCGGATCGGACGCCGGCGATCGGTATCGAGGCAGAACGCCGAGGACAGGGCGACGACGCGGGCGCTCATGCCGCACCTTCCGCGGTCTCGGCCTCACGCTTCGCGATGGCCGTGGCGCGATCCTCGAGCGGGCCGCCTTCCAGTGCGTTGGCGATGGCTGCGGCCCGCTTCGCCGCTGCGCGCAGCACGAGCGAATAGTCCGCGGTGCCGAAATCCGCGTCGATGCGCTCGAGCGAATCTGCTGCTATGAGCAACACCGACTCGATTTCCCAAGCTGCACTGCGCTGCTCCTCAAGCGCGGCCTCGAGCGTCGTGCCCTGGATCGCGTTTGTGTAGCGCGTCCGCGCGGCCGAGCTGTCGCGCGGTTTCAACTTGATGACTTTGGGCATGGTCAGTTCCTCCGGTATTTCTGTCTGAGTAAAATCAGCCGCCCCACCATGTCGAGATGGCTGCAGGCAGCGGGTCATCGATACCGGAGATCGCGGGGTACTCTGTGGGGTATCTCACGGGCGGGGACTCTACAGACGCTAGGAAACAGCCGGTTTCCACTACGTCTTCGAGTCCAACCCGGGAGCCATTCAGTTATATGCGCAGTAGTAATGCGC
>JADLEZ010000214.1 GCA_020845855.1 Burkholderiales bacterium | reverse complement strand
CCGACGGTCATGGTGATGAGCCCCGGGCGCTTGCCCCACATCCCCTTCGGCCACACGTAGCCCGCGTTGTGCGCGACCGGGATCACCGGCACGGCCATGTTGACGGCAAGCCGCGCGCCGCCCGTCTTGTACTTGGCGCGGGTGCCGGCACGGATGCGCGTGCCCTCGGGATAGATCACGATCCAGAAGCCCTGTCCGAAGCGCTCCCGGCCCTGCGCCACGATCTGGTCCATCGCGTCGGTGCCGGCTTTGCGGTCGATGGTGATCGGCGAGGCGAGCCGGAAGCCCCAGCCGAAGAACGGGATCGACAGGAGTTCCTTCTTGGCCACGAAGGCGAGCGGCGGGAAGTACAGGTTGAGGGCGAGCGTCTCCCACGTCGAGCTGTGCTTCGACATGACGATGTGCGGATGCGCCCGGGTGTCCGCCGGGATGTTCTCGAGGCCGCTCACCTGCCAGCGGATGCCACAGATCGCGCGCACGCCCGCGAGGTTGGCCTTGCACCAATGAGCGGCCATCTTGTAGCGCGGGACGCGCGGCAGCCAGAAGGTGGCCAGCATCGCTGCCGCGTAGAACGGGGTGACGACGATCTGAAAGAGGAGGAAGGCGACGGAGCGGATCACGTGGTCCCCCGCGCTCGCTAGGGTTCCTCGGCCAGCAGTGCCGAGACCGCGAACGCGAGGTCGGGGTAGATCACCGTGTTCTTCGGGAAGTTGCCCTCGCGCAATGTCTTCTCGCCCTTTCCGGTCAGGACCAGCATCGGCTGCGCGCCGACCGCCTCGGCCGCCACGAGGTCGCGCAAAGAATCGCCGATGCAGGGCACGCCCGTCAACTCCGCGTGGAACCGCTTGCCGATCTCGATCAGCATGCCGGGCTTGGGCTTGCGGCATTCGCACTTCGAGTCGGCAGTATGCGGGCAGAAGAACAAGGCGTCGAGCCGCGCACCCGCGTGATGGAGCGTCTTGTACATCTTCTCGTGGATGCTGTTCAGCATCGCCATGTCGAACAGGCCGCGCCCGATGCCCGACTGGTTGGTCGCCACCACCACGCGGTAGCCGGCGTGGTTCAGGCGGGCGATCGCCTCCACGCTGCCCGGGACGGGGCGCCACTCCTCCGGCGCCTTGATGAATTGCTCGCTGTCGTGGTTGATGACGCCGTCGCGGTCGAGGACGATGAGCTTGGCCGCGCGCGTGGCGACCACGGCGTCGGAGGCGAGCTGGACCATGCGCGGTGCCTTACTGGGCGAGCTTGCCGATGTCCGCGACGCGGTTCATGGTGTGCGCCACGCCGCGCAGGAACGCGAGCCGGTTGGCGCGCACCGCGGGGTCGTCGTCCATCACCATCACGTCGTCGAAATAGCGGTCCACCGCCGGCTTGGCCGCGGCGAGTGCCCGCAGCGCGCCTTCGAACTCGCCCTTGCCGAAGTCGGCCTCCACCTGCGGCGACAGGCGCTGGAACATGAGGTAGAGGTCGTGCTCGGCGCCGTCGGCAAGACGCGCGCGGTCGACCGCGGCCGCGGCCTCGCTGCCGCTCTTGCGCAGGATGTTGACGATGCGCTTGTTCGCCGCGGACAGCGCCGCGGCCTCCGGCAGCCCGATGAAGGCTTGCACTGCGGCAAGCCGTGCGGGCAGGTCGGCGACGGTGTCCGGCCGCGCGTCGAGCACCGCCGCGACCTGGTTCGCGGTATAGCCCTGGTCGCGCAGATAGCCGCGCAGGCGGTCGTAGACGAAGTCGAGCAGCGCCTCCGCGCTCGGCTGCACGGCCGCTACGCTGCCGAACGCGTCGAAGGCGAGCGCCACCAGCGCGGCGAGCGAGACCGCGTGCCTGCGCTCGATGAGGATGCGCACGACGCCGAGTGCCGCGCGGCGCAACCCGAACGGGTCCTTGTCCCCGGTGGGGACCTGGCCGATGCCGAACAGGCCCGCCATGGCCTCCAGCTTGTCGGCGAGCGCGACCGCTTGCGCGACGGGTGTTTCGGGCAGCGGTCCGCCCGCGGCCTTCGGCCAGTAGTGCTGCTCGATCGCCGCCGCGACCTCCAGCGCTTCGCCGTCGTGCGTCGCGTAGTAGCGCCCCATGACGCCCTGCAGCTCGGGGAACTCGCCCACCATGTCGGCGACGAGATCGGCCTTCGCGAGCTGTGCCGCGCGGACGGCGTGCGCGGCGTCGGCGCCGATCAGGGGTGCGATGCGCTGCGCGAGGAAGCGCAGCCGGTCGACGCGCTCGGCCTGCGTCCCCAGCTTGTTGTGATAGACGACCGCCTCGAGCTTCGGCAGGCGCGATTCGAGGGTCAGCTTGCGGTCCTGGTCGAAGAAGAACTTGGCGTCCGCCAGGCGCGCGCGCAGCACCCGCTCGTTGCCGGCGACGATCGCCGACGGGTCGGCGGTCGCGAGATTGCCCACGACCAGGAAGCGGTTGACGAGCTTGCCGGCGTCGTCGGCGAGCGCGAAGTAGCGCTGGTTGAGCTGCATCGTGAGGATCAGGCACTCCTGCGGCACGGCCAGGAACGCGGAGTCGAAGCTGCCCGCGTAAACGACGGGCCACTCGGTGAGCGCCGTCACCTCGTCGAGAAGCGCCTCCGGCATGATTGGCGTGGCGTCGCCGGCCGCGCCCTCGAGGCCCACGACGATGGTCGCGCGCCGCGCGGCGAAGGAGGGGACGACCTTGCCCTCCGCCTCCAGCGTCGGCGCGTAGGCCTGCGCGGTGGCGATGTCGACCGCACCGCGCGAGAGGAAGCGGTGGCCCCGCGTCGTGCGCCCGGCGGTCAGGCCCAGCGCCGTGACCGGCACCACGTCGCTGCCGTGAAGGGCCACGAGGCGATGCGCCGGCCGGACGAACTTCTCGTCGTTGTAGTAGCTGCCGGGGGCGGCATAGCTCATGACCTTGGGGATGGGGAGCTTCTCGAGTGCGTCGTCGAGCGCCGCCTGCAGCCCGTTGCGAAGCGGGCCGCCCTTCGCGACATCGCAGTAGTAGAGAGCCTCGGTCTTGCCGTCGGTCTCGCGCGTCAGGGAAGCCGGGTCGACGTGCGCGAGCTGCCTCGCCTTGAGCTTGCCCAATAGCGCGGGAGTGGGGTTGCCTTCTTTGTCGAACGCGATGCTGGTCGGCAGCAGCTTCTCCTTGAAGGGCTTGTCCGGCGCAAAGCCACGCACGTCGGACACGGCGACGGCCAGCCGTCGCGGCGTGGCGAACGAGGTAACGGTCGACGCATCGGAAAGGAAGTCGCGGGTCCGCAGCCCGTCCGCCAAAGCGGCCGCGAATGCCTCGCCAAGGCCCTTCAGCGCCTTCGGCGGCAGCTCCTCGGTGTGAAGCTCGACGAGCAGGGTTTCGATCGCGTTCTGCATCAGGCTGCTACCCTTCGCGCTCATGCGGCCGCCTTGCGATGCTGGGGCGCCAGCATCGGGAATCCGAGCGCCTCCCGCGACTCGTAGTAGCCCTGCGCCACCAGCCGCGACAGCGTGCGGATGCGGCCGATGTACGCCGCGCGCTCGGTGACCGAGATCGCACCGCGGGCGTCGAGCAGGTTGAAGGTATGCGCGGCCTTGAGGATCATCTCGTAACCGGGTAACGGCAGCTTCGCCTCGATGAGGCGCTTCGCCTCGCCTTCGAAGAACGCGAAGAGCTCGAACAGCTTCGGTGCGTTCGACTGCTCGAAGTTGTAGGTCGACTGCTCGACTTCGTTCTGGTGGTACACGTCGCGATAGGTCAGCATGCGCGTGACGCCGCTGTCCTGCGTTTGCGTCCACACGAGATCGAACACGTTCTCCTTGTCCTGCAGGTACATGCACAGCCGCTCGATGCCGTAGGTGATCTCGCCGGTGATCGGGTCGCAGTCGAGGCCGCCCACCTGCTGGAAGTAGGTGAACTGCGTGACCTCCATGCCGTTCATCCACACTTCCCAGCCCAGGCCCCACGCGCCGAGCGTGGGATTCTCCCAGTCGTCCTCGACGAGGCGCACGTCGTTCTTGCGCAGGTCGAAGCCAAGCGCCGCGAGCGAGCCGAGATAAAGATCGAGGATGTCCGGCGGCGAGGGCTTCAGCACCACCTGGTACTGGTAGTAGTGCTGCATCCGGTTCGGGTTCTCGCCGTAGCGCCCGTCCTTGGGCCGCCGCGAGGGCTGCACGTACGCCGCGCGCCACGGCTCGGGGCCGAGCGCACGCAGGAAGGTCGCGGTGTGCGACGTGCCGGCGCCGACCTCCATGTCGTACGGCTGCAGGAGTGCGCAACCCTGCCTTGCCCAATATTGCTGCAAGCGCAGGATGACGTCTTGGAAGGTGATCATTCGGTAGCGCAGCGTGGCGGCCATGGAGCAGCCGCGTTAACTTCTTGAATCGGCGGATTTTACCGGTTTTCGGGCGGCGAGCTTCGCCGGCGTCGTCCGATCAGCGCGGCCGCGACCAGCGCGAGCGCCGCGAGGCCCGCCGCCAGCCAATCGCCCACGCGCATGTAGAGCGTGTCGCCCGTGCGGCCGGTGACGTCCGCTTCGAGGATGCCGCGGGTGAACCAGGGAAGCTGCGATATCACGCGCCCATCGTGCGCGATGGCCGACGTGATGCCGGTGTTGGTCGCGCGCAGCATCGGCCGTCCGGTTTCGAGCGCGCGCATCGCGCCGATCTGGTTGTGCTGGCGCGCGGCGATCGAGCGCCCGTACCAGGCGTCGTTGGTGACGTTGACGAGGATCGTCGCGGCGCGCGCGGCGGGGATCAGCTCCGCGCCGAAGACGTCCTCGTAGCAGATGTTCACGGCCAGGCGCTGCCCGGCTACTTCGAACGGCGGCTGGCTTGCAGGGCCCGGCGCCTGGTCCGCGAGCGGAATCGCGAGCACGCGGTTGATGAACCAGCCAGTGAGCGGCTTGAGTGGAATCGACTCGCCGAAGGGTACGAGATGATGCTTGAAATAAAGCTGCGGCGGGGCCGCGCCGAAGCTCGCCACACTGTTGTGGATGCGCTCGCCCTCGCCAGGCGAGCCCGGTTCCGCCACGAAAAATCCGGTGAGCACGAGCCCGTCGCGCGCGCGGGCGGTGTCGGCGAGACGCTGGAACACCGCCGCGGGAATCTCGTCGGCGAACTGGGGGTACGCGCTCTCCGGCATCACCACGATGCGCCCCTGCGACAGCCGCAGGAGCTCGTCGTAGAGCTCGTAGGTGCGCGGCAGGAAGTCCTTGCGGAACTTGTCCGCCTGCTGCACGTTGCCTTGCAAAAGCGAGATTGCGACCGGCGCGCCGTGCGGCTGCGTCCATTCGACCCGCAGCAGCAGCGCGCCGGCAACCGCGATCCCGGCAATGACGCCGAGCGCGGCGACGGCCTGGCGGGCATGGTACGCGGCGAGCGCGTGCGCGACACCGGCCGCGGCCGCGGCGCAGGCGCATACCGCGAGCGTCACCAGGAACACCCCACCCACCGGCGCATAACCGGCCAGCGGCCATGCGCCGGCGGACGGCAACTCCGCGTAACCGATCGCGAGCCAGCCAAAGCCCGTGAAGACGAGGCCACGCAGCCACTCGGTGAGCATGAACGCCGCGGCGGCGGCGGCGAGCCGTGCCCAGGAATCGGGCGGCGTCAGGCGCGCGGCCACCCAGCCGGCGAGCGCGGGCCAGAGTGCTAGATAGGCGACGAATCCCGCGGTTGCGATGACCGCGACGGGGGTGGGCATGCCCCCGAACGTCTCGAGCGCGATGTACACCCACGACACGCCGACGCCGAACAAGCCCACGCCGAATGCGAAGCCGAGGATGCCCGCTTCGCGCGGCGTCGCCCGCGACCACAGGTGGAACAGCACGAACAGCGCCGCGATCGTCACCAGCGGGACCGCGAACGGCGCGAAGCCGAAGACGCACGCGGCGCCGGCAACGAGCGCCAGCAGACGCGTCAGCACGAGGGGGCGCTTTTCACGCCGTCTCTTCCCTCGCGGCCGCGGGCGTGGCGAGCTTCTCCACCTGCAGTGTGTACAGGCGCCGCGAGTCCGCGCGCAGCACCCGGAAGCGCAGGCCTTCCATTGTCGTCGTCTCGCCGCGCTTGGGCAGGCGCCCGAACGCGCGCAGCACGAGGCCGCCGATGGTGTCGAGCTCGTCGTCCGGGAGCCGGGTGCCGAACTGCTCGTTGAAGTCGGCGATCTCGGTCTGCGCCTTCACCCGGAAGCGGCCGTTGGCTTCCGGGATGATGTTGTCGTGACTCTCGTCGAAGTCGTACTCGTCCTCGATGTCGCCGACGATCTGCTCCAGCACGTCCTCGATGGTGACGAGGCCGGACACGCCGCCGTACTCGTCGACCACGATGGCGATGTGATTGCGGTTGGCGCGGAACTCGCGCAGCAGTACGTTGAGGCGCTTGCCTTCCGGCACGAACACCGCGGGCCGCAACGTATCGCGCAGGTTGAACGCCTCGGGGTCGGCGAAGTAGTTCAGGAGTTCCTTCGCGAGCAGGATTCCGATCACGTCGTCCTTGCTCTCGCCGATGACCGGGAAGCGCGAGTGCCGGGTCTCGACCACGGCCGGCAGGAAATCGGGCACGGCGTCGTCGACCGACACGCAGTCCATTTGGGCGCGCGGGATCATGATGTCGCGCACGGTGGCTTCCGACACCGACAGCACGCCCTCGATCATCGACAGCGCGTCGGCGTCGAGGAGGTGCCGCTCGAACGCGCCGCGCAGGATGTCCAGGAGCTCGTCGCGATCCTCCGGCTCGCGCATAAGCATCGCGGTGATGCGCTCCATCAGCGTCGGCTTGTCGCCGCTCTTGGGGTCTTCGTCCATCAGGCGTAAGGATCGGGAAGACCCAGAAACGCGAGGACCGCGGTCTCCCGCGCCTCCATCCGCGCGGCATCGGCGGCCTGCTCGTGGTCGTAGCCCTGCAGGTGAAGCATGCCGTGAACCACCAGGTGGGCGTAGTGCGCGGCCAAGGTCTTTCCTTGTGCGTCCGCTTCCTTGCGGACGACCTGCGCGCACAGGACGACGTCGCCGGCGCGCGGTGATTCGTCATCGTACACGAAGGTCAGGACGTTGGTCGCGTAGTCCTTGCCGCGGTACAGGGCATTGAGCGCCCGTCCCTCGATCGCGCCGACGAAGCGAACGGTCACCGTGGCGTCGCCTTCGAGCGCGGCGCGCACCCAGCGACGGACCTGCGCGCGGGTCGGCAGTCCCTTGGCGCTGCTTGCGTACTGCACCGAAAGGG
>JADLEZ010000213.1 GCA_020845855.1 Burkholderiales bacterium | reverse complement strand
TTCGGCGGCGTGTCGTCCGGCGGCGCGTGCGCGGTGGCGCTGCGCATCTGCCGCGAGGCGCGCGACGCCACCATCGTGTTCGTCGTGTGCGACCGCGGCGACCGGTACTTGTCGACGGGCGTGTACGCGACGTAGCTATTGCTTTTGGTGCGCATGTCGCCGGCGCCGATGTCTCCATGACCGCCCCCATCATCGCCTTCGACATCGAGACGATTCCCGACGTCGAGGGCATCCGCCGCGTCTGCGACCTGCCACGCGACCTCGACGACGCCGCCGCCCTCGAGTGGTTCGCGCAAAAGCGCCGCGCCGCGACCGGCGGCGACTTCACCCCGCATTACCTGCACAAGGTGGTGGCGATCGGCTGCGCGATGCGCAAGGACCACGACTTCAGAGTGTGGTCGATCGGCGACGTCGAGGATCCCGAGCCCGAGCTCCTGCGCCGCTTCTTCGACGGCATCGAGAAGTTCACGCCGCAACTCGTATCCTGGAACGGCAGCGGCTTCGACCTGCCGGTGCTGCACCACCGGGCGCTCGTCTGCGGCGTGCCGGCCGCGCGGTACTGGGATTGGGGCGACGAAGACAAGGAGTTCAAGTTCAACAGCTACCTCGGCCGCTACCACACGCGCCACCTCGACCTCATGGACGTGCTCGCGATGTACCAGCCTCGGGCCGGCGCCCCGCTCGACGGCATGGCTCGCCTGTGCGGATTCCCGGGCAAGCTCGGCATGGACGGCAGCGAAGTCGCGGCGGCCGTGGCGCGCGGCGAGTTGCGCGAGGTGCGCAACTACTGCGAAACCGACGTCGCCAACACGATGCTCCTGTACCAGCGCTTCCGCCTGATGCGCGGCGAGCTGTCCGCCGAGGAGTACGCGCAGGAGCTCGGCCTCATCCGGGAACGGCTCGCGGCGTCCGATGCGCCGCACTGGAAGGCCTTTCTCGCCGCGTGGGACGTCGCGTAGGCGCGCGTGGGAGGCACGGTAGCTATCAGCGCGAGCGCATGAAGATGGCCTCCACTTCCGTTGCGGAGTCGCGCGGCAGCGAAGCAACGCCCACGGCGGTTCGCGCATGCTTGCCGAACTCACCGAACACAGATCCGTGCCGCCGCCTTGCCCTGCTCGACCGTCAGGTCGCGCCCTACGCCGAAAACCCGCAAGCGACTTTATCGGCCGGCAGGCACAGGGTACCATACCGCCCATACTCAGCGTATGGGTGATACGTATGAAGACCACCATCGAACTTCCCGACGATTTGCTCGAGCGCAGCAAAGCGGTCGCGCGGCGCGAGAACTCCACACTCAAGGCCCTCATCGAGGAGGGCCTGCGCTTGGTGCTTCGTGCGCGTGCGGACTCGCGCAAGCGTGCTACGCCGTTTGCCGTCCAGCCATTCCAAGGCGACGGCTTGTCGCCGGAGTTCGCCGGTGCTAGCTGGGAGAAGACTCGCGACGAGATCTACCGTGATCGCGGTTGACACAAACATCCTGGTTTACGCGCACCGTTCGGATTCGCCCTTCCACGAGCGCGCACGAGCGGCACTCGAGGCACTCGCCGCCGGCGCCCGAGCGTGGGCCATCCCCTGGCCTTGCGCGCACGAGTTTTTCGCCATCGTGACGCATCCCCGCATCTACAAGACCGCAACGCCGCCTGAAACAGCGTTCGCTCAACTGCGCGCGCTGCAAACGCTCACCAACCTGGCGCTCCTCGCCGAAACTGACGACCATCTGCTGCGCCTCGAGTCGGCGGCGCTGGCAGCCAAGGTTCACGGCGGGGCCATCCACGACGCGCGTGTTGCCGCGATCTGCCTTTCGCACGGCGTGACCGAGCTTTGGTCGGCTGACCGCGACTTCTCCCGCTTTCCGGCGCTTGCGGTCCGCAATCCATTGATCGGGTGAGTGAGCGCCGAGCTCGCCATCGCCGGCGCGGGTGAGCGGACGAATCAATACTCGCGTAGAACCGATTAGGCAGCTGTTTCGTGAGCCTTGCCGAGCGGAAGCGCCAGGCGACGCGCCCGTGCTGCGAGATTGATCGTGCGATGAAGCTCGCGACCGGGACGGCTACGCGCGTACGAACGGCAGCGGCGCGAAGCGCCCGCCCAGCGCATCGCGTGAGTCTACGTTCCACCACCGCTCGAGCACGGTCGCGTACACCGCGCGAAAGTCGAGCGCGTGGGCCGGATTGCCGCCGGCCGACAGCCGCGTGAGATCAGGCTGCGCTCCGTACAGGCCGCCCGTGACCCGCCCGCCGAGCGCCAGCTGCACGCTGGCGGTGCCGTGGTCGGTGCCGCTGTTCTGGTTTTCCTTCGGTCGCCGCCCGAACTCGGCGTACGTGAGGACCAGCGTGTCGTCCCACTTGCCGAGCTCGGTAAGGGCGGCCTGCAGCGCGACGAGGCCGTTCGCGACCTGAGTCAAGAGCTGCGCGTGGGTGCCCGGCTGGTTGGCGTGGGTGTCGAAGCCGGACAGCGTCACGCGCACGACAGCGACACCGGACGGATTGGCGACGATCTGCGCCGCGGTGCGGATCGCATTGCCGAAGGCGCCGGCGGGGAACTCGGTGGCGAACGTCGTGCGGCCGGACAGGTGTGCGGCGGCCTGCACGATGTCGCCCTCGACCTTGAGGATGTGCGCGAGCGCCTGGTTCCTGTGCCCGGCCGCGGGCTGCGCGAGGCGCGCCCGGCGCAGGAATTGCTCCGTGTTCGCGAGCGCGATCGCGCGAGTGCCGCCGCCGGCGAGCGGGCCCAGGTCGTTGGAGCCGATGATCACGCCGTCGGCGGCAAACGAGGCGGGTACCGGCTGCGCGGCGAACGCCCGCGTGAGCCAGCCGTCCTGCAGGTAGACTTCGCTGCTGCTCGCCGTGTCCCAGATCTCGATCGAGCGAAAGTGCGAGAGGTTGGGGTCGGGGTAGCCCACGCCTTGGAGAACCGCAAGCCGTCCGTCCTTCCACAAGGCGCCAAGCGGTGCGAGCGACGGATGCAGACCCACGCGATCGGAAAGTTGCACGACCTGGTCGCGCGCAATCGCGATCTTCGGGCGCAGCGCGTAGTACGACTCGTCGGCATACGGCACCAGCGTGTTGAGGCCGTCGTTGCCACCCTTCAACTCGACCAGCACGAGCAGCTTGCCGTAGCTGCCGGATGACGCGGCGACAGCGGCGGGACCGTCGACGGCTGCCGGCAGC
>JADLEZ010000212.1 GCA_020845855.1 Burkholderiales bacterium | reverse complement strand
CTAGCTCTGTTCCTGGGCACGCATCACCTCGATCGTGAGCTTGAGGAGCTTCGCCAGCGCCTCGGTGTCGGGCAGCGTGTCTTCGCTGACGCCGATCGCGCGCAGGTAGGCCGCGCCGGCGCGCAACGCGCGCGCGCGCGTGTCGAGAGGCACCGCCGCATAGCGCGCGCCGTAGGCAAGCCGCAGCGCGTCGGCGAGCGCCAGCGTGAGCTTTTCCTGCAGGAGCGACCCCGCGGGCTCCTCCATACGCATGGCGCCGTGGCCGGTCAAAAGCCAGTGCAGGTTGACGCCGCGAACCTCGGCGATGCGCAGAAGGTAGTCCAGCGTGGCCGAGTCGCGCCGCTCGGCGTTGGCGACGGTGTTCTCGTGCACGCCGAGCGCTTCGGCGAACGCCTTCTGGGTGTCCGCGCCGCGAACGAGGCGCAACCGCTCGCCGAGGGTCACCGCGCAATCCTCCCGTCAGTACGTGTGTGTTGCGTTTGCGCCACGGCGGGTTCCGCAAGGTGAAAATTCCGCTTGCACGGGCGCGCGTGCGGATACTATCATTGCGCCATTCGTTCTCTCACGGGCTTTCGGACAGTCCTCACCCACCATGCAGAAGCTAACGCGCAACCTCGGATGTCACGCCACGGCGCCTTGTGCGCGCGGCAGCGCCATTCGGATTGCCGCCGCGTTCCTGCAATGGAACCTGCCGGCCGATGCCGGCGCGGTGACGATGTCCTGACCCTCCCGGCCGGAAGACATTCCGCCGGAAGGCAAGGCGGAACAGTCGGAAGGCCCTTGTAGTCCCCTCCCGATCGTTGCGCCAGCCGTAGAAGGACTGGCTATTCGCTATCGGCACGCCATGTGGGCAGGCCGGTGGCGGGGAAAGGAGCGGGACATGCACATCCGAATGACCACGGTATCGACCAGCAACGGCGGAAGGGTTTCCGCCACGGGAGAAGCGACCTAGCGCGGTACGCGCTCCTGCCAGACGGAAGCCCGGACGCCCACCAGGCTCCGGGTTTTTTTGTTGCCCGTAGTCACAATCAATGACGGATACGAGGCACACGAAATGGCATGCATAGCGGAAGAGCTTCGCCGTCCCTATGGGCGGGAGCATTGGCGGTTGATCCGGTCGGGACGCGAGGGCGCGTACTGGCAGGCGGCGGACGGCTTGATCGTCCGGGTTGCGACCCCGGAGCCGGCGCGCGAGGGCGATGGCACGGCGCGTGCACTGCTGGAACTTGCCGTGCGGTACGCGACCGGGAAGTAGCAGGCAGTGATCCGGGCGGCAACGCCCGGCAGCAGGACCGGCGCTTCGCGTGGAGCGCCGGAACGGCAAACCGGAAACGGATGGCGGACGAGCACGCGAGTGTTGTCCCATCCGCCGCCGGGTAAGGCGGGGAGGTGACTTTATGACCAGGAGCGAAGACCGGTGACACCGGGCAGTACCGGCGATTTCGAAGGCTGTGCGCGGCCTTCCCAACCGACGATCGGGATCGCCGCCTCGCGGGCACTCGCCTTGCGGGGTTGATGTCGAAGGCGCCCGGCGGGCTCGTCCCGCCGGGCCTCGACGAAAACAACCGGACGGCGTTTGCAGCCGAGGCACGAGTCCGTACACTAGCCCCCTTCGTGTCATCCCGGGCGAAGCGAGGGATCCATAGTTCGTCCAAGCAGATCCCTCGGCACACAGGTTCCAACCACGCGAGGTGAGTATGAACGTGAACGGCTGGCGGCGATTTGTCCTTGGACTGGCACTTGGCCTTGCGGCCGCGGTTCCGGCGCAGGCGCAGCAGGGGGATGTGCTCAAGATCATCGTTCCGTTCGCCGCGGGCGGGCCGACGGACCTCATCGCCCGGATCATCGCGATCCCGTTCGGCGAGCTGGTCGGCAAGAAAGTCGTTGTCGAGAATCGCGGCGGCGCCGGCGGCGTCGTCGGGACCGCCGCCGCGGCGAGGGCGCCGAACGACGGGTCCACCCTGCTGCTCACCACCTCGAGCCTCGTCATCACCGCCGGGACCACATCCGAGCTCTCCTACGACCCGCGCAAGGACTTCGATCCGATCTTCCTCTTAGGCGAGGTGCAGACGATGCTGGTCACGCGCGCCTCGCTCGGTACGGCCGACTTGGCCGCGCTGGTGGCGAAGGCCAAGGGACCGACCAAGCTCAACTACGGCTCGACCGGCGTCGGCGGGACGATGCATATCGGCGCCGAGCTTTTCGCGAGAGCCGCGCAAGTCGAGATGGTCCACGTTCCCTACCGCGGCGCCGCGCCGGCGATCACCGACCTCATGGCGGGCAACGTCGATCTGCTCAACGCCGACGTTCCGGTGCTCAAGCCCTATGTGAAGGACGGCCGGGTGAAGGCCATCGTCATCTACGACACCAAGCGCTCGCCGCACCTGCCCGACGTTCCGACCGCGGTGGAAGCCGGCATGCCCGCGCTGATGCTGAGCAACTGGTACGGCGTGCTGGCGCCGGCCGGCGTGCCGCCGGAGATCAAGCGAAAGTACGAGGATGCACTGGCGAAGGTCGTTGCCATGCCCGACGTGGCGGCGCGCCTCGCCGACGCGGGGTTCACCGGCCCGCGCGACAGCGCGGCGTTCAGGGCGAAGCTCGCGGCCGACTTCGAGCGGTGGATTCCCTGGCTCAAGCAGGCGGGCATTCGCGCCCAGTAGGAAGTCCCTTGCCCCGGCGCCCGGGCCCCCTTTTTAAGTGAGGCGGGCTTGATGCATACTTCGTGCCATGGAACCCCTCGTGCTCACCGTCGACATGGCCGGCCTGCCCCAGGCCTGGGTCGCGCTCGAGGAGGCGATCACCTATCACGCCAAGCAGATGGTCGCGTGGTCGATCGGCCGCGAGGTGCGCGAGTTCCGCGGCGGCTGGAACCGCAACGGCGAGCGCTCCCGCATCGCGACCAAGTCGATCCTCGCGATCAAGGGCACCGGCGCGGGGTCGCACATCCACGCCCCGAGCCTGACCAACACCATGCTGTTCGCCCGCGACCGCCAGCTGTGCGCCTATTGCGGCAAGCGCTACCTCGTGCGCGACCTGTCGCGCGATCACGTGGTGCCGGTGTCCAGGGGCGGGCGCGACTCCTGGACCAACACGGTGACCGCGTGCCGGAGTTGCAACACGCGCAAGGGCGGACGCTCGCCGGAGCAGGCGCACATGCCGCTGCTGTACGTTCCCTACGTGCCGAATCGCCACGAGCACTTCATCCTGCGCAACCGGCGCATCCTCGCCGACCAGATGGAGTACTTGCTCGCAGGGGTGCCGCGCACCAGCCGCCTGCACGCGCTCAAGGACGTGCAGGCCGCGCAGCGCGTGCTCTTCAGCTGATGTAGCATTGCGGTGTTGGCGGCGCGCGTTCCTCGCGCGCCCGTTTCCCCAGGGGATGATCCGATGATCAGTCGACGTGCCGTCGTTTCCATCGTCGCGTGCGCCTTCGCGCTCGCATTGGCTGCGCCGCCCGCGCATGCGCAGAACAAGGTCAAGGTGGCGGCGGTTTACACCGTGCCGATCGAGCAGCAATGGGTGAGTCGCATCCACAAGGCGCTCAACGCGGCGAAGGACCGCGGCGAGATCGAGTACGTGTTCAGCGAGAAGGTCGCCAACGCGGACTACGAGCGCGTGATGCGCGAGTACGCGGAAAAGGGCAACACTTTCATCGTCGGCGAGTCGTTCGCGGTGGAAGCCGCGGCGCGCAAGGTGGCCAAGGATTATCCCAAGGTGTCGTTCCTGATGGGCTCGTCGGGCAAGCCGCAGGCGCCCAACTTCGCGGTGTTCGACAACTACATCCAGGAGCCCGCGTACCTCACCGGGATGGTCGCGGGAGGGATGACCAAGTCGAACAAGATCGGCATGGTCGGCGGCTATCCGATCCCGGAGGTGAACCGGCTGATGCACGCGTTCATGGCAGGTGCGAAGGAGGTCAATCCCAAGGTCGAGTTCTACGTCACCTTCATCGGCTCGTGGTTCGACCCGCCGAAGGCGAAGGAGGCGGCGTTCGCGATGATCGAGAAGGGCGCGGACGTGATGTACGCCGAGCGCTTCGGCGTCTCCGACGCGGCCAAGGAGCGCAAGGTGCTCGCCATCGGCAACGTGATCGACACCCAGGCGCAGTACCCGGACACGGTCGTGGTGTCCGCGCTGTGGAACATGGAGCCGACGATCGACGCCGCGCTCAAGGCGGTCAAGGCGGGCAAGTTCAAGGCCGAAGACTACGGCCAGTACTCGCTGATGAAGCACAAGGGCTCGGAGCTTTCGAAGTACGGCACCTTCGAGGCGAAGGTTCCGAAGGATCTCCAGGCCAAGGTCACGGCGAAGCAGAAGGACATCCTCGACGGCAAGTTCAAGGTGTCGGTGGTGGAGACGGAGCCGAAATCAAGATGACGTCTCGAAGTTTCGCGCGAATGCTTCGCGAAACTTCGAGCCGGCAAGGTCAGCGGGGAAAGCTTCGGGCGGCCGTGCGCTTTCCCCGCGACAACAGCACGATTGCGCGCCGTTCATAGCCGCTTCGCGGCCGATCAGTAGCGCGCGTATGCCGACCGATAGCTTAACGCGCAGGACCCTGCCGGTCCTGCGGCTGGCGGGCATTACCAAGCGCTTCGGCCCGCTCCTCGCCAACGACGGCATTTCGCTCGACCTCGGCAGCGGCGAGGTGCTGGCGCTCCTGGGCGAGAACGGTGCGGGCAAGTCCACGCTGGTGTCGATCCTGTTCGGGCACTACGTCCCGGACGAAGGCACGATTCACGCGTTCGGCGCCCCGCTGCCGGCGGGCGATCCGGCCGCGGCGCTTGCCGCGGGCATCGGCATGGTGCACCAGCACGTAACGCTCGCCGACAACCTGTCGGTGCTCGACAACGTGATGCTCGGCACCGAATCGCTATGGCGGGTGAAGGCGAGGCGCGGCCGGGCGCGCCGGCGCCTCGTCGAGACCGCGGAGCGGTTCGGCCTGCACGTGAACCCCGACGCGCGGGTCGCCACGCTTTCCGTCGGCGAGCGGCAGCGCGTCGAGATCCTCAAGGCGCTGACTCGCGACGCGCGCGTGCTGATCCTCGACGAGCCGACCGCGGTGCTCACACCGCAGGAAGCGGAGTCGCTGTTCGCGACCTTGCAGCGCCTGGTCGCCGAAGGCCTCTCGCTCATCTTCATCAGCCACAAGCTGCCGGAAGTGCTGCGGGTGTCCGACCGCATCGCGGTGCTGCGCCACGGCAAGCTCGTGGCCACCCTCGCCGCTGCACAGGCCGACCGCGCGCAGCTCGCCCGGCTCATGGTCGGACACGACGTGCCGCCGCCCATCGCGCGGCCGCACGCCGCCGGCGAGCCGGTGTGTACCCTCGAAGACGTTGCCGTGGGCGATGAGCTCGACGTGGCCGCGCTCACGCTGCACGCGGGCGAGATCACGGCGATCGCCGGCGTGTCCGGCAACGGCCAGCAGGCGCTGGCCGGCGTGCTGTTCGGCCTGCGCGCGCCGGATCGCGGCGAGGTTCGCGTGCACGGCCGGGTCCTGCCGGCGAGGCCGCGCGCATGGGTCGCCGCAGGCGTCGCGCGCATTCCCGAGGACCGCCAGGCGGTCGGGCTCGTCGGTGCGCTGCCGCTATGGGAGAACGCGATCGCGGAACGGTATGCGACGCGCTTCGCACGCTACGCCGTGGTGCGCCGGCGCGCGGCGTATCGGTACGCGCGCGAGCTCGCCGGGCGCTTCGACGTGCGCGCAGGCAGCGGGGTGGACACGCCGGCGCGCGCGCTGTCCGGCGGCAACATGCAGAAACTGATCCTCGGCCGCGCGCTCGCCGCCGACCTTGCCGGCGAGCCGCCGCCCGTGCTCATCGTCGCCGATCGGCCGACGTGGGGGCTCGACGTGGGCGCGATCGCCTTCGTGCAGCAGCAGCTCCTCGACGCCTGCGCGCGCGGCGCCGCGGTGCTCCTGATTTCCGACGACCTGGACGAGATCTACGCGCTGGCGGACCGCATCGCGGTGATTCACGCCGGACGGTTGACGGCCGCGAAGCCCGCCGCCGAGTGGGACTTGGCCGCCATTGGCTTGGCGATGGCCGGCGTTACCTGACATGCGTCTCGAAGCCCGCGGTGAGATCTCGCGCGTATGGCTGATCGGCGCGCCGTTCGCGGCGGTCGCGTTCACGCTCGCCGTCGCCGCGCTGTTCGTGGCCTGGGCGGGTGCGCCCATCGGCCGCACCTATACGCTCATCTTCGAAGGCGGCTTCGGCTCGCGCTTTGCGTGGAGCGAGACGCTGACGCGGGCGACTCCGTTGATCCTGACCGGGCTCTCGGCCGCAGTCGCCTTTCGCGCGCACTTCTACAACATCGGGGCGGAAGGGCAGCTGTACGCCGGTGCGCTCGCGGCGGTCGCGGTGGGCGGGGCGGCCGGTCCGCCCGCGCTCCTGTTCCCGGCGATGATGCTGGCCGCGATGGCGGCGGGTGCGCTGCTGCTGGCCGTGCCGGCGCTGCTGCGCACGCGTCTGGGCGTGGACGAGGTCGTGACGACGCTGCTGCTGAACTTCATCGTGCTCCTGTTCGTATCGATGATGCTCGACGGCCCGATGAAGGATCCGGCGGCGATGGGATGGCCGCAGAGTGTCGCCCTGCCGGATGAGTTGTCCTTGAGCAAGCTCGCTGAGCGCACCCGCGTGCACACCGGATTGCTGTGGGCGATCGGCCTCGCCGTCGTGCTGTGGGCCGTGCTCAAGTACACGACGTTCGGCTTCGCGGTGCGCGCGGTCGGCGCCAACGCCCGCGGCGCGGCGTTCGTCGGCGTGCCGGTGGTGCGCACGACGCTGCTGGTCGCGCTCGTGTCGGGCGCGCTCGCGGGTCTCGCCGGCGCGATCGAGGTTGCCGGCCGCGCGTCGTACGTGACCCTCGACATGTCGCCGGGCTACGGCTACAGCGGCATCGTGATCGCAATGCTCGCGAACCTCAATCCGCTCGGCGTGGTCGCGGCGGCGATCTTCGTCGCCGGCGTGCTGGTCGGCGCCGACAGCATGAGCCGCGGCGTCGAGGTGCCCACGTACATCGCGGAGGTGATTGTCGCGATCTCGCTGCTGTCGATGCTGGTGGCGACCGCGTTCGCTCGCTTTCGAATCCGCTGGAGCTGAATGCTCCTCGACGCACTGACGCTGCTAGGCACCGCGGACTTCTGGGTCGCGGTGCTGCGCATCGCGACCCCGCTCGTCTTCGGCACGCTGGGCGTGCTGCTGTGCGAGCGCGCGGGCGTGCTGAACCTCGGCATCGAGGGCATCATGGTGGCCGGTGCGTTCACCGGCTGGCTTACGGTGTATCTTGGCGGCAGCCTGTGGCTGGGCGTGCTGGCGGCAGCGGCGACCGGCGCCGCGTTCGGCCTCCTGCACGCGTTGCTCACCGTGCCGCTCGCGCTGTCGCAGCACGTGTCGGGGCTCGCGATCACGCTGTTCGCGACCAGCGTGTCGTACTACGCGTACCGCGTGAGCTTTCCCAAGGTGAGCACGCCGCCGACCATCGAGCCCTTCGCCGGGATGGCGTGGCTGCCGCTCCCGGTGCTCGACCGGCAGACGCCGATGACCCTGCTCGCGCTGGTGGCGGTCGCGGCCGTTGCGTACGTGATCTACCGCACCCCGGTCGGACTTGCGGTTCGGGCGGTGGGCGAGAACCCGGCGGCGGCGGAGGGGCAGGGCCTGAACGTGATCGCGATCCGCACCGGCGCGATCGTCGCCGGCTCCGCGCTGATGGGCGTGGGTGGGGCGTTCCTCACGCTGTCCGCGTTCAACGCCTTCTTCTTCGACATGGTCAACGGCCGCGGCTGGATCTGCGTGGCGCTGGTCGTGTTCGCGAGCTGGCGCCCGGGCAAGGCGCTGGCCGGCGCGCTGTTGTTCGCATTCTTCGACGCGCTGCAGCTGCGCCTGTCGCAGGTGAGCGGGCAGGGCGTGCCGTACCAGGTCTACCTCATGCTGCCGTACGTGCTGTCGATCCTCGCGCTGGTGCTGGTGGCACGGCGCGCGACGTATCCGCAGGCGCTCATGAAGCCGTATCGCAAGGGCGAGCGGTGAGACGAGCTGGGGTGCGTCGAGGTGGCGATACCCGATGGTCAGATCAGATCATCTTGGCAATCCAAGGTGCCGGTGTCCTCCCCCGAAAGGCGGCGGGGTATAGTGTTTGCTTGAAATAATCCTGCGTATGCCCACGGAAACCACGCCGGCCAAGCACATCCGCCTGACCTCGCACCCGAGCGAGGGCGGCGAGGGCGCCATCCCCATCCGCTGGGGGCGCGCCGACCCGCGCGAGCGCGGCCCGGTGATCGGCAGCACGACCAACCGCAGCCAGCGCAACGTCATAGGGACGCACAGCGGATCGTACGGGGTCTATCGCGCGCTGGCGGTCGCCGCCGGGGCGCTGATGCGCGGCCACAAGCCCGATCTCACCAACACGTTGCCGACCGATCCGATCGGGCCGTACGACGCGTGGGGCGACCCTGACAAGATCGTATCGATGGACCCCTTCGGCGCCGTGGTCGCCGACGTGTTCCGCGACGAGATCGCGAAAGGCTACGACGTGCGCCCGACCATCGCGGTGACCAAGGCGCACATCGACATGCCCGAGGTGCATCGCGCGGTGGCTGCCGGGCGCCTCGCCGCGGATGGCCGCATCCTGCTTGTCAACGGCTCCGCCGTGGTCACCAAGGCCGCGATCGAGCCCGTCTGGTGGCTGCCCGGTGTCGCGAAGCGCTTCCGTTGCAGCGAAGCCGACCTGCGGCGCGCGTTGTTCGAGGAGACGGGTGGCATGTACCCCGAGCTCGTCACGCGCGGCGACCTCGACGTATTCCTGCCGCCGATCGGCGGACAGACGGTGTACGTGTTCGGCGACCCGCGCGACCTCGCCGATCCGCAAGTCACGCTCACCGCGCGCGTGCACGACGAATGCAACGGCTCCGACGTGTTCGGCTCCGACATCTGCACGTGCCGGCCGTATCTCACGCACGCCATCGAGGAGTGCATCCGCGGCGCGCAGCAGGGCGGCGTCGGGCTCGTGGTCTACTGCCGCAAGGAGGGCCGCGCGCTGGGTGAGGTGACCAAGTTCCTGGTCTACAACGCGCGCAAGCGGCAGGAAGGCGGCGACTCGGCGTCCAACTACTTCCTGCGCACCGAGTGCGTGGCCGGCGTGCAGGACATGCGCTTCCAGGAGCTGATGCCCGATGTGCTGCACTGGCTCGGCGTGCGCCGCATCCATCGCCTGGTGTCGATGAGCAACATGAAGTACGACGCGATCGTCGGTGCCGGCATCGAGGTCGGCGAGCGGATCCGGATTCCCGACGATCTCGTTCCCGCGGACGCCCGCGTCGAGATGGACGCCAAGAAGGCCGCCGGGTACTTCACCGACGGCGAGGTGCCCGACGCGGCGAGTCTTGCGCTCACCAAAGGCCGCGGCCTGTGACGGTTGCGGTGTCGGAGTCGCCGGCCGCCGCGCTCCTGTCGGCCGCGGCGGTGCGCGAGCGCTGCGCCAACGTGACGGCCTCCGTGACGCGCGGAGATTCGCGCTGGTTGCGCATCGACCGCGATCGTCTCGACGCCTGTGCGGCGCGCGTGGCGGCGGTGACCCGCAAGCGCTATCCCGGCCTCGTGATTCCGTATCACAGCCGCTGGCGCCATTTCGAGGCGGGCAGGTTGGATCGGCGGAAGGCGTTACCCGATTCGCCCCATGCGCACGTCGACTTGACGGTCATCAGCGTGCTGCTCGACGCCGGTGCCGGCGCGGCATGGCATTACGTCGAGCCGCAGACGGGCCTGCGGCTGACGCGCTCGGAGGGCCTGGGTGTGGCCACCTTCCGTGCGTTCGAGCGCGGCGACTTCTCCGAGGGACGCGACCCGTTTCGCGTCGATGCACGGGCATTGTGCGCGATGGACGCGGCCAAGCTCGGGGCGATCTTCCAGGTGCGCGAGGACAATCCGCTGGTCGGCCTCGACACCCGCGCGGCCCTGCTGCGGCGGCTGGGCGATGTGCTCGCGGGCCGGCGGCCTTCCGTGCTGTTCGACCGGTTGCGCGGCCCCGAGGTCACCGCATCGGCGATCCTGCATGAGCTGTTGGCGCTCCTCGGGCCCATCTGGCCCGCGCGTCATGAGCTCGCCGGCGTGCCCCTCGGCGACACGTGGCGACATCCGCGCGCGGGCGGCGAGAGCGCAACAAAGGGGTACGTCCCCTTTCACAAGCTTTCGCAGTGGCTCGCCTATTCGCTGTTCGAGCCGTTCGAGTGGGCGGGCATCGCGGTGACCGGCCGCGACGAGCTCACGGCGCTTCCCGAGTATCGCAACGGCGGGCTGCTCATCGACACCGGCGTCGTGCGGCTGCAGGATGACGTCGACACGCGCGTCGCGTGGGACGTCGCAAGCGAACTCGTCGTCGAATGGCGGGCGCTGACCGTCACGCTGATCGACGAGCTCGCGCCGCGGGTGCGCGCCGCGCTCGGCGTACCCGGCCTGCCGCTCGCGTGCATCCTCGAGGGCGGCACCTGGGCCGCCGGCCGCGAGCTTGCGCAGGAACTGCGCGGCGGCGCGCCGCCCTTGTCCGTCGACAGCGACGGCACCGTTTTCTGACCGGAGCGATCATGCCCGCCAACGTCCACCTCTTCGACCATCCGCTCGTGCAGCACAAGCTTACGCTGCTCCGCAAGAAGGAGACCAGCACCACAAGCTTCAGGCGGATCCTGAACGAAATCGGCTCGCTCATGGCGTACGAAGTCACACGCGAGATGCCGATGCACGACGTGATCATCCAGACGCCGCTGGAGACGATGAATTCGAAGCTGATCGACGGCAAGAAGCTCGTGTTCGTGCCGATCCTGCGCGCGGGAATGGGGCTGCTCGACGGGTTCCTCACCGTGGTGCCCGGCGCGCGCGTGGGACACATCGGCCTGTACCGTGACCCCAGGACCCTGGTCGCGGTGGAGTATTACTTCAAGATGCCCGGCGGCATGTCGGAACGCGACGCGGTGGTGCTCGACCCCATGCTTGCCACGGGCAACTCCGCGGTCGCGGCGGTCGAGCGGCTGAAGGAAGCGAAGCCGCGCTCGATCCGCTTCGTGTGTCTGGTGTCGAGCCCGGAGGGCATCCGCAACCTGCAGGGGGCGCACCCCGACGTACCGATCTACACCGCGGCGGTCGACCGCGAGTTGAACGACCACGGCTACATCCTGCCAGGGCTCGGCGACGCGGGCGACCGGATTTTCGGGACGAAGTGACGCGATGAGCGACCTGCTGGTCAAGAACGCCACGCTGCCCGACGGATGGGCGGGCATCGACGTACTCGTCGCGGACGGCCGCATCGTCAACGTGTCGCAACGCATCGACGCGGCGGCCGCGCGCACCGTCGATGCGCAGGGGTATCTGCTGACGCCGCCGTTCGTCGACGCGCACTTCCACATGGATGCCACACTCTCGTACGGCCTCCCGCGGGTGAACGAAAGCGGGACGCTGCTCGAAGGCATCGCGCTGTGGGGCGAGTTGAAGCCGACGCTCACGCAGCAGGCGATCGTCGATCGTGCGCTCGCGTACTGCGACTGGGCGGTGGCCAAGGGACTGCTCGCGATCCGCTCGCACGTCGACGTGTGCGATCCGCGCCTCCTCGCGGTCGAGGCACTGCTGCACGTGAAGGAGCAGGTGAAGTCCTACCTCGACCTGCAGCTCGTCGCCTTCCCGCAGGATGGCGTCCTGCGCAGCCCGAACGCCGTCGAGCTGCTGGAAAGAGCGCTCGCGATGGGCGTGGACGTCGTCGGCGGCATCCCCCACTTCGAGCGGACGATGCACGACGGGACCGAGAGCGTGCGGCTCCTGTGCCGGATCGCCGCGGACCAGGGGCGCCTCGTCGACATGCACTGCGACGAGACCGACGATCCGCATTCGCGCCACATCGAAACACTCGCGCTGGAGTCGCTGCGCCACGG
>JADLEZ010000211.1 GCA_020845855.1 Burkholderiales bacterium | reverse complement strand
GAAGTATCGACTCTGACCCCATTTAGATGAGAAGTATCGACTCTGACCCCATTTACGGTTCGTTGAGGAAATCCGCGAGCTTGCGCCGCCGGCGCTTGGTCGGCCGCCCGGTGTAGCGCGGTGACGCCAGCGCTTCCGCCCGCTTACGCGCCGCGAGCTCCTCGCGCGCCGCGATGCTCGCCTCGCTCTCGCGATACAGCAGCGCCGCATCGGCCGCGCCGCCGCGCTTGTCCGACAGCGCCGTAACGGTGATCTCCCACGCGAATCCGGACTTGCGGACCGACACCGTTTCGCCAACGTGAACGGCGTGCGCGGGCTTGACCCGCTCGTCGCCGACCCGCGCCTGCCCGGCCTCGATCGCCTGCACGGCGAGACTGCGGGTTTTGAAAAAACGCGCGGCCCAGAGCCACTTGTCGAAGCGGATGCGCGAGTCGCGGGTCTCGCTCATCCCTCGGCTCCTTGCGCCGCCGCGCCCTGCGAGAGAGCCGCGTGTCGCCTCGCCTCAATCGCTCGCGGACGCGGCCTTCGGCCCTGGCTCGCTTCGCTCGCCTGCTCGCTCATCAGTGCTGTGAGGCGAACAGCGCACGCGCCTCTTCCGGCGCGAGCGTGTAGCGGCGGCTGCAGAACTCGCACGTCGCTTCCACGTCGCCGCGCTCGGCGATGATGGCCTCCACTTCGGCGGCCCCCGCGATGCGCAGCGCGCGCAGGACGCGCTCGCGCGAACAGGAGCACTCGAAGCGCACGTCGCGCGGCTTGAACACGCGCACGTCCTCGTGCGGGAACGCGTGCGCGATGATCCCGGTCGCCGGACCGCTGGCGAGCATCGCGGCAGGCGCAAGCCCGGCGACCGCAGCGGCCACGCGCGTCCACGCCGCGTCGTCGCTTTCGCCGCTCCCCGGCAGCCGCTGCACCAGGAGCCCGGCCGCGCCGTGGTCCGCGGCGGCGAGCACGAGTCGGCTCGCAAGCTGCTCGGAGGTGGCGAGATAGTGCTCGATGAGCCCCGCCACGGAGCCCGACTCCAGCGCCACGATGCCCTGGTAGATCGGCCCGGCCCCCTTGGGGTCGAGGGTGAGCACGAGACGGCCGTGCCGCGGCCCCCCGGCGAGCTCGGCCAGGGTGGCGTCGGCTCCGAGCGCTTGCGTGCGCTCCGCGTCCCACTGCGCCATCGCGCGCAGGCCGAGCGACGCGGAGCACTCGACGACCAGCAGGCGCACCGGTCCATCACCCTGCAGTTGCACGATCAGGCTGCCGGTGAACTCGAGCGTGGAAGCGAGCAGCGCGCACGCCGCGCAAAGCTCGGCGAGGATGCGCCGCAGCGCGGGCGGGTACGGATGGCAGGCGAGCACCGCGCGCGCCGTGGCAGGGATCGCGACATACGCTCCGCGCACCGCGGCGTGCTCGACCACGAAGCGGGTGAGCGCGTCGGCGCCGCCCGCGGCGGTCGTCATCGCTTCGCTTTGATCGAGTACGAGGTCATCGGCATCGCGGAGTTCCGGTCGAACTCCGCACCGGCCTCGATGCCGGCGCGCGCGATCGCTTCCGCCGTCGGCAGCCGCGGGTACAGCGCCTGCATGGCGCCCAGCGCGAACTCGCGGCCGGTGCCCGCCGCCCAGAAGCGCGTGTACTCGAACACCTCGCGCATCGAGTACACGCCGAAGATGCCGTGCGCGTTCGCGATGAGCGCGGTCATCTGCGTGGATTCGTACGGATCGTCCTCTTCCTCCTTCGGATTGAGGAAGTGCTGCTCCTTCAGTATCGGGTGCAGCTTGCGGAAAGTCTCGAAGATCGTGAACTTTTCCGAGAAGTCGAGCAGCTCGTGCCGGCGCAGCAGGCTCGCGAACACGAGCTGGTGCGCGGCCGACCCGCACAACCCGATGTACGTGCCGCGATATTGCACGATCTTGTCGTACGTGCGGTCGTGGTCGGCGGCGAGCCTCGTATCGCCGAACGTGGTGAGCGAGTCGGCGGCGATGACGATGTCGTCGTCTTTGCGAACGATGACGATGGTGGTCATGGAATGCGCAGCGCGCGAAACGGCCGCGCGGTAAACGAGGGAGACGAATTATACGCGCGGCGCCAAGAGCATCCGCACTGGCGGCAGCCGCGACCGCGACCATGCTCCCACCGCGTACGCGACGAACGCGTCCGCCGAGGAAGGCCGCGTGGGTGGCAGCGCCTGGTCGAGGAAATGCCACGCGGCGAGCAGCGTGGGCACGGGATCGGCCGGCAACGGCGGGGCGTCCGTCTGCTTCGACAACTTCTCGCCCGACCCGGCAATCGCCACCGGCACGTGCAGGTACTCGGGCGTGGGCACGCCGAGGCAGCGCTGCAGGTGAATCTGCCGCGCGGTGGACGCGAGTAGGTCCGCGCCACGCACGATGGACGTCACGGCCTGCTCGGCGTCGTCGACGACCACCGCGAGTTGATACGCGAACAGTCCGTCGGCGCGGCGGACGATGAAATCGCCGACGTCGTCCGCGAGGTCCTGCGCCTGGCGGCCTTGCAGCCGATCGGTGAACGAAACGATCGCGTCGCCGACCCGCACCCGTTGCGCGAGCGCGCCTGCCGCAAGGCCGAGGCCGCGGCACGTGCCCGGATACACGCGCTCGCCGGTCGCATTGCGCGGCGCCGCTTCCATGTCGCGCCGCGTGCACTCGCAGCCGTAGATGAGCCCGGCCGCAGCGAGGCGCGCGAGCGCCGCCTCGTACGCGCGTGTGCGCTGCGACTGGCGCACCACCTCGCCGTTCCAGCGCAGGCCGTACCTCACAAGGGCGGCGAGGATCGAACGCGCGGCGCTCGTGCTGCTGCGCGGCTCGTCGACGTCCTCGATGCGCACCAGCCACTGCCCACCCGCGGCGCGCGCGTCGCAAGAGCTTGCAAGCGCCGCGACGAGCGAGCCGAAGTGCAGCGGACCGGTCGGCGACGGCGCGAACCGGCCGCGGACCGCGGGGCTGCCGCTCACCGCGCTACGGGGGCGCCGACGGTGGAAAGCGCGCTCACCGGCAGCGCGTGGTAAGTGAAGTGGCGGTTGATCGCGGCCATCACGGCCGTCGGATACTCGGCCTGCCCGAGGCTGCCGTTGTAACGGCCGAGCGCGCGGTAGTAGTCGCCGCTTTCCAGGTCGAGGTAATGGCGCAGGATCACGGTGCCGTAGCGAAGGTTGGTGCGCAGGTTGAAGAGGTTCTGGTCGGCGGTGCCGATCAGCTTCACCCAGAACGGCATCACCTGCATGTACCCGCGCGCGCTCGCCACCGACACCGCGTACTTCTTGAAGCCGCTTTCGTGATAGATCACGCCGAGCACCATCTGCGGGTCGAGTCCCGCGCGGGTGGCCTCGTAGTGCACGGTGGCCAGAAGCTCGCGGCGCTCGCGCTCGTCGGCGACCTTGTGCGCGATGCGCCGCGACATCTCGGCGAGCCACGGCGCCACACCCGCCTTGGCGGCGTAGTCCGCGGGCACCGGCGCGTCGGCGATGGCCTTGGTCAGTCCCGCGGCCACCGAGGGCGCGAGTGCCTCCTCGCGCTGGGCGCCGGCGAACGCGGGCGGTGCGGCCAGCGCCGCGGCCATCGCGCAAACACCCAGTGAACGTCGAAGCTGCATGTGGTCAGGTCATTCGTCGAGCAAGCCGGTCGCGGAGGAATGGTACGACTTCCGCCACCGGCACCGGCGTGGGGGCCGTCTCGCGGCGCCCCTGGTACTCCACGCGGCCCTCCTTCAGCCCGCGTTCGCCGATCGTGACCCGGTGCGGGATCCCGATCAGCTCGAGATCAGCAAACATCACGCCAGGACGCTCGCCCCGGTCGTCCAGCAGCACCTCCACCCCCGCCGCTGCCAGATCATCGTGCAGCCGGTCGGCAAGGGAGCGTACCGCCTCGTTGCGGTCGTAGCCGACGGGCGCGATGGCGACCGTGAATGGCGCCAACGGCGCCGGCCAGACGATGCCGCGCTCGTCGTGGTTCTGCTCGATCGCGGCGGCCACCACGCGGGTGACGCCGATCCCGTAGCAGCCCATCTGCAGGACCCGGGATTGACCGCCGGCGTCGAGATAAGTTGCGCCGAGCGCCTCGGAGTACAGGCTTCCCAGGGCGAACACGTGTCCGACCTCGATGCCGCGGACGATGTCGAGCGTCCCCTTGCCGTCGGGCGAGAGGTCGCCCTTGACCACGTTGCGGATGTCGGCCACGAGGTCGGGCTCGCGCACGTCACGCCCGAAGTTCACCCCGCGCAGGTGGAAGTCGGCCTCGTTCGCGCCGCACACGAAGTCGCCCATGACCGCGACGGAGCGGTCGACGACGAGCGGCATGTCCGCGGCAATTCCGACGGGCCCTAGGTACCCCGGCTTGCAGCCGGTCGCGGCCACGATCTCGGCCTCGCTCGCCCAGCGCCAACCGTCGAGGCCGGGCAGCTTGCCGATCTTGATCTCGTTGCCCATGTGGTCGCCGCGCACGAGCAGCATGTGCACGCGCTCGCCGGCCCACACCATGAGGCACTTCACGGTGCGCGGCAGCGGCAGTTTCAGAAGGCGTGCCACTTCCTCGCAGGTCGCCATCCCCGGGGTGGGCACCTTCGTCATGGCTTCGCTGGCCGGCGCGCGCGCCGCGGCGGGTGCCATCGCCTCGGCCTTCTCCACGTTGGCCGCGTAATCGGAGGCAGTACTGTAGGCGATCGCATCCTCCCCCGATTCGGCGAGGACCTGGAACTCGTGCGAGGCCGAACCCCCGATGGTGCCGGTGTCGGCGTCGACCGCGCGGAACTCGAGATCCATGCGGGTGAAGATGCGCGCGTACGCGTCGTACATCGCCCGGTAGCTTTTCAGCATTCCTGCCTCGTCGACGTCGAAGGAATAGGCGTCCTTCATGATGAACTCGCGCGCGCGCATGACGCCGAAGCGTGGACGGATCTCGTCGCGGAACTTGGTCTGGATCTGGTAGAAGTTCACCGGGAGCTGCCGGTAGCTCCTGATCTCCTTGCGCACGATGTCGGTGATGACTTCCTCGTGCGTCGGCCCGACCACGAAGTCGCGCTCGTGGCGGTCCTTCAGACGCAGCATGTTGGGGCCCATCTTCTCCCACCGCCCGGTCTCTTGCCACAGCTCGGCGGGCTGGATCACCGGCATCACGACCTCCAGCGCGCCGGCGCGGTTCATCTCCTCGCGGATGATCGCCTCGGCCTTGCGCAGGGTGATGAGGCCGAGCGGCATCCACGAGTACAGCCCGCTGCCGAGCTTCTTGATGAGCCCGGCGCGCAGCATGAGCTTCTGGCTCAGGACGTCGGCTTCGGCGGGCGCTTCTTTCTGCGTCGACAGGTAGAACTGTGAAACGCGCATGATGCTGTTTTTTCTGGAAAAAACAGCATTGTACCAACGACTGAAATGGGGTACGTCCCTGAAATGGGGTACGTCCCCATTACACGACTGAAATGGGGTACGTCCCCATTACACGTCCCCATTACACATTACAGAAAAGGGGTACGTCCCCATTACAGGGTGCGTCCCCTTTACGGCGAGCGAGAGGGCGCGAGGTCGAGGTACTGAAAGTAGGACAGGAAGGGCGAGGGGTAGTAGCCCAGGAGCCACGGCTGCACGAACGCGTTCTGTACGTCGACCAAGAGCGGAATGACCGGCGCGTAGCTTTGCAGGATGTCGGTCATGGTGCGCGCGGCCTTCTGGCGCTCGGCTTCGCTGCCCGCCACGAAGAACGCCTCGAGCGCGCGATCGTACGGCGCGAAGCGGAATCGCGTCTCGTTGGCTTCCGACGGCGCCGGCCCGTAGAAGGTCTGGAAGATGATGCCGTTGGGCGTCGCGCTGCGGCCGTGGATGTTCAGCATGAACTTGCCCTGCGCCGCCTCCTTGAAGAGGTCTTGCGTGGGCAACACGCGGAAGTCGAAGCGCACGCCCAGGGTGTCCATGTTCTTCTTGACCAGCGTCTGGATCTCGCGCCAGACGTTGCCGGTGAAGATGCTCAAGGTCACCGTCAGCGGCTTGCCGTCCGGGGCGAGGCGAAACCCCTGCGCGTCGCGCTTGCCGTAGCCTACACGGTCGAGCAGCGCCGCCGCCGCCGCGGGATCGTAGTGGCGGGCCTTCAACTGCGGCTGGTAGCCGGAGATGCCGGGCGCGACGATCTGGCTCGAGGGCAGCGCCTGCCCGTGGTAGACCACCTTGATCAACGCGTCGACATCGATGCCGAGCGCGATCGCGCGGCGCAGCGCGACGCGCTCGTTGCCCATGCCGCCGATCACAGCGTCGTCCATGTTGGCGTACAGCGAGCGCACGGAGTTCGTGGCGTAGGCGATGCGCCGCACGCCGCGCCTGGCGAGCGCGGGATCGAGCTCGTTGTTCTTGATGAACGGCCCGACCGCCTCGCCGCGCAGCTCGATGTAGTCGAGGCGACCCTTGTCGAACTCGAGCAGGCGCACCGACTGCTCGTCGATCACGAAAAGCTCGATGCGCCCGATGGCCGGGAGCTTCCTGCCCTTCATCGCGTTGGCGATCGGCGCGAGCGCGGGATTGGTCGTCGCAGGAAACGACAGCGTGCGGTAGTCGGGGTTGGCTTCCAGCACGACGCGCGAGCCGCGCTGCCATTCCTTGAGGCGATACGGGCCGGTCCCGACCGGCCGCGCCTGGATGTCGCCGCGCGCGGCCTCCACCACTTCGCGCGCGACCGCCTCGACCATCAGCAGCGACACCGCGAGCGGATAGTTGGATTCCTTGAACTTGAGTTGCAGCGTGTACTTGTCGAGCGCCCGCAGTCCCTCGACCGGCGCACTGTAGTCGAGCTTCGCACCCGGCTTGCTCGCGGCGTCGACCACCGCACGCATGCCGACCAGGAGGTCGGTGAGCATCGGCTCGCCGCCGCCGCGCAGGTTGGGATCGAGGAAGCGCTTGATCGAGTAGACGTAGTCCTCGGCGGTGAGCTCGCGCCGCTTGCCACCGAACGCGGGATCGTCGGTGAAGCTAATGCCCGGCTTGACCTTGACCGTCCACGTCTTGCCATCGGGCGAGATCGCGGGCAGCGCGGCCGCCGTGCGCGGCACCGGCCCAGGCGGCCGATTGAGGTAATCCCACTCGCACAGGCCCTCGAAGATCGCGGCCGCGACGTCGCGCGAGTACTTGTCCTGGAGCTGCTGCGGGTCGAGCGTGTCGATGTCGCTCGTCGCGACGCGCAGGACCTTGCTCGAGTCCGCCGCCTGGGCGGCGAAGCATGCCGCGGCGAGCGCCGCCGCGGCGGCGATGCGGATCAGGGCCGAAGGCGGCGGGTGACGCAATTTGCAGGCGTTTTTCCTATCGCACCACGAGCACCGGCAGCTTGCTGTGCGTGAGCACCTTGGTGGTCTCGCTTCCGAGCAGAAACCCGGCAAGCCCGCGCCGGCCGTGCGAGGCCATGACAATGGTGTCGGCCTTCGCTTTTTTCGCGGCGTCGAGGATCGCCTTCCACGGTGAATCGTCCAATGCGTACAGCGTGTCGCACGCAACTTTGGCCGCCGTGACCTTCGCTGCCCCGCGCGCGACCACTTTTTCCGCGGCGGCGCCGGCAACCGCGGCGTACTCTCGCGGCGATACCCGCGGCACGGCCATGCCTTCCATGTACACGGGGTCCGGGTACCCGGGGGCGGCATGGAACAGCGTGATGCGCCCCTTGGTGGCCCTGGCGAGCGCGATCGCGTGCGCGATCGCCTTGTCCGAGAGCTTCGAGCCGTCGGTGGGAACGAGGTAATGCGAGTACATCGACCATTCTCCTGATGATGGACGCTAAGGGATGATACCTCGTTCGCCGGGCGGGGCCGCGTGCGAAAATTCCCGCCAGGCAAGAGAACTTCGATCATGGACGATCCTCGCCGCTTTCCGCCGGCAGCCGCGGCGCCGCCCGAGCATGCGCGCCTGTTCGCGCTGGCCGAGCGAAGCCTGGCGGCTGCGCACGCGCAGGAGGCCGACGCGTGCGATGCCGGGCTCGCCCGCGCGCTCGACGCGCTGCTCATGCCGGACGCGGGCGACGCGCTCGCGGCACTGTTCGCGGCGGCGCCGTCGGCGGCGGTCTACCGCCACCTGTGGCGGATACTCGCGCGGCGCGAGCGCGCGGGCGCGCCGGACCCCGCGCAGCCGGTCCGCCTGTTCGCGCTGCCGGTCGCCGTGATCGCCGCGCGCGAGCGCGCGGAAGCGGGGACGCTTGTCCTGCCGTGCGTGCTGGCCGACCCCCGCGCGGCGGTGTCGCTGTTGCGCGATCACGGCGCGCTGGCCGGCAACCCCACGCTTGCGCTCTCCAACGCCTTGCCCGGCGTCGACGCGTTGGACTTCGCGCGGGTGCCAGGACTCCTCGCCGGCCGCACGCGGGACTTGACACCCTTGCCGATCGAGGTGACCGCGAGCGAGGGCGTGCACCTGCGCTTCCTGGTCGGCACTGCGCTCGCCGCCGCGCAGGCCGATCTCTTCCGCGATGCGGGCGCTGGCGCGTGGGGTGTGCCGCTCACACGAGCGCTGTCCTCGGCGCTGGCTGCGCCCGGCGCAACCGTGCTCGCCTTGCCGCGGCCGCCGCGGCCGCTCACCGAGGCCGCGTGGCAGGGACGGCTCGCGCAGCGTGAAGTGAGCGCGCAGGTGTTCGCGAGCAACGCGATCCGCAAGTTCCGCGCCGCCACCGGAGAGCCCTCGGCGGTGATCAGCGTGCACGAGACTGCGGGTGGCGGGGGCGAGGTGCGGCTGTCGTTGTCGTCGGCGCTGGACGAGCGCAGCGCCGAGGGCTTTTGCGCGCCGCTGTGGCCGCTCGACGGCGTCGCCGACGTGGTCGGGATGCTGGAGTCGTTATTGGCCGACTGCCGGGTGGCCGACGTTCGGCGCAAGCCGGGCGTGCATCCGGACCGCGACCCCGCGACCGGCCTGCCGCTGCTGTTCAAGGCGGGGGACGAGGACCCGGCGCTGCACTAGTCTCCACGTCCGCAAATTACGTGTCCGCGGTCGCTTCGCGACGGGCTGCGCAATTTGCGGCCGGTGGATCTTCCGCGGTCGGCTTGGGGCGGCCCTGCGCCGACCGCGCGGAAAGACGACGAAGCGCGTCGATCGCAGCGCGCTGTCGCGCGCCGATCTGTAACGCGGGCGTGCGACCTGACAGCCTTCGCTCTGCGCCGACGTCGGTCGAACTGGTCGATTTTCGAGATGGTTCTAGCTGCTTCGTGACTGGTACTGCACCACCGCAACGGGGCCGAAGGGCCTTGCTGCGTCGCGGCGCTTCACCCGTCCCGCGCCGCTCACGCGCTGCGTGACCTGCGGCTCGCCGATGTACTCCACCAACCCTGCGCCGGAGATGGTCGCGGAGAGCGTCTTCTGCGCGTTGACCACGACCTTGCCCGCGCCGGCGACGTTGACCGTCGCGTTCTGGCTCACGAGCTTGGCCCCGCGATACTCGCCGGCTCCGGAAATGGTCACCGTCTGGTCGGCG
>JADLEZ010000210.1 GCA_020845855.1 Burkholderiales bacterium | reverse complement strand
TGTTGCTCGATTCCTACGACAGCGAGCGGGTCGCGGCCGCCGACGAGAACCTGCGCAACTCGACCCGCTCCACCGACTTCATCACGCCCAAGAGTGCGGTGTCGCGGACCTTTCGCGACGCCGTGCTCGCGCTCGCGCGCACGTATCCGTTCGCGCGCGCGCTGGTCAACAGCGGGCGGCTGTCGGTGCCCGCGGTGCTCGCCGACTCGCCGCTCAGCACACCCGACGAGGACGAGTTCGCGGGCAAGCTCGTCCCCGGCGCGGTCGCCTCCGATGCCCCAGTGGACGGCCCGCGCGGCCGCTGGCTGCTCGATCATCTGGGCGGCGATTTCGTGCTCCTCGCTTTCGGTCGCGCCGTCGACCCCGAGCGCGCGCGCGAGCTTGCGCAAGACCCGATCCGCTGCCGCGTGGTCGAGATCGGTCCGCACGCGCTGCGCGATAGCGAAGGGCTCGCGGCCGCGCGTTACGACGGCCGCGACGGCACTTGCTACCTGCTGCGGCCCGACCAGCACGTGTGCGCGCGCTGGCGGGCGTTCGATCAGCCCAAGGTGCGCGCGGCCATCGCCCGCGCCACGATGAGGTTGAGATGAGCGCCGCCGGGCCGCCCCAAGGCGCTCGTCCCCCGGGGGGGAGCGGCGCGCAAGCGCCGCTTCGGGGGGAGCATACAAGCACCCTCGTCACTACACCCAATATCGTCGCGCCCGACGACTTCTACGAGGCGCTGATCGACCTGCATCGCGGCCTGTCCGAGGCGCAGAGCGCGCTCGTCAACGCGAAGCTCGTGCTGCTGCTCGCCAATCACATCGGCGACGCGCAAGTGCTGCGGGCGGCGATGAGCGCCGCGCGCGAGGAAGTAGGGTCAGACCCTACTTAGTGTCTGACCCTGATTCTTCCGGGATTGCCATGACGCCATCTCCACTCGCCTATCAAACCGGCTTCGGCAACGAGTTCGCCACCGAAGC
The DNA here is from genome assembly GCA_020845855.1 of Burkholderiales bacterium. Lineage (GTDB taxonomy): Bacteria > Pseudomonadota > Gammaproteobacteria > Burkholderiales > Casimicrobiaceae > VBCG01. The sequence continues at coordinate 3,395 of JADLEZ010000210.1, read as the reverse complement.
CATTCCGGGCGCGCTGCCCGTGGGCCAGAACTCGCCGCAGCGCGTCGCGCTCGGGCTGTACGCCGAGCAGATTTCCGGGACCGCGTTCACCGCGCCACGCGCCACCAACCGCCGCACCTGGACGTACCGCATCCGGCCGGGCGCGATGCACGAGCCGTTTCGCCTCGCCGGCAACGGCCGCATGGTTAGCCGCTTCGACGAGGTGCCGGCCACCCCCAACCAGTTGCGCTGGGACCCGCTGCCGATGCCCACCACGCCGACCGACTTCGTCGAGGGCCTGGTGACGATGGCGGGCAACGGCGGTCCGGCGGCACAAGGCGGCATGGCCGTGCACCTGTATGCGGCGAACCGCTCGATGACCGACCGTTTTTTCTACGACGCCGACGGCGAGCTTTTGATCGTGCCGCAGGCCGGGCGGCTGCGCATCGCCACCGAACTGGGGCGCCTCGACGTGGCGCCCCTCGAGATCTGCGTGATCCCGCGCGGTGTGCGTTTCCGCGTCGAGCTTCCCGACGCCTCGGCGCGCGGCTACGTGTGCGAGAACTACGGCGCGCACCTGCGCCTGCCCGACCTGGGTGTGATCGGCAGCAACGGCCTCGCCAATCCGCGCGATTTCCAGACCCCGGTCGCGTGGTACGAGGATCGCGAAGGCCCATTCGAGCTCGTCGCGAGATTCCAGGGCAACCTGTGGACCGCGGCCATCGGTCACTCGCCGCTCGACGTCGTCGCCTGGCACGGCAACCATGTCCCCTACAAGTACGACCTCACGCGCTTCAACACCATCGGCTCGATCAGCTTCGACCATCCGGACCCGTCGATCTTCCTCGTGCTGCAGTCGCCGAGCGATACGCCGGGCTGGGACGTGATCGACTTCGTCATCTTCCCGCCGCGCATCCTCGCGATGGAGCACACGTTCCGCCCGCCCTGGTTCCACCGCAACGTCGCGAGCGAGTTCATGGGCCTCGTGCAGGGCGTGTACGACGCGAAGGAGGAAGGCTTCCTGCCCGGCGGCGCGAGCCTGCACAACTGTATGACGGGGCACGGGCCGGACGCCGAGACGTTCGCCAAGGCCTCCGCCGCCGACCTGTCGCAGCCGATGCGCATCAAGGACACGATGGCGATCATGTTCGAGTCGCGTTACGTCATTGCTCCGACCCGGCATGCACTCGAATCCGCGCAACTGCAGCCCGAGTACTACCGGTGTTGGCAGGGGTTGCCGAAGCAGTTCGCGCCGCCAAGGTAGAATCCGCGCAAACCGTTAGACCCATGAAGCGCTGGATTCCGCTCGTCGCATTGCTGGCACTCGCCGCCTGCGGCGGCACGCGCGAGTTCGCGCCCGGCGGGCTGTCGCTCAAGACGCAGGTGCTCGGGGTCTGGAAGGACCCCAAGTACGCGCTCCCGCCGCTGAAGCGGGTCTTCGTCGTAAGCTTGATGAAGGTCGAGCCGGGCGGACGCGACGCGGTGGAGGATGCGATCGTCGCGCGGCTCGCGAGCGCCGGCGTGACAGGCATCGCGTCGCACACGGTCATGTCGCAGGACGCCGAGAAGCCCGGGCCGACGCTGGAAGAGGCCATCAAGGCGTCCGGCGCGGACGGCGTGCTCCTGGTCGAGGTGCGCGCGGTCGGCGTCTACGACGGAAGCACCGTCGGCCAGACGGTCACCGGGCTGTCGCCGGACACCATGGCCTCGTACAAGTACCTGGCGCCGCAAACGCCGTACAAGGACCAGTCCACCGACTACAAGGTGGCGCACATCGCAAGCGACCTGTACCCGCCGTCGATGGCCAAGCAGATGTGGACGCTGTACACGAACTCCTACGATGCCGCCGACCTCGTCCGCAACCTTCCGGACTTCACCCGCAAGCTGGTGGAGACGATGGCGCGCGACCGCATCATCCCCGCCGCGCCCAAGCCCGCGTGATCGCCATTTCAACGGAACTGTCGATGCCGACGTTGCCCACTCTTGCCGCGCTTGCCGCGACCGTACTTCTGACCGCGTGTCAGACCACCTCGATCCAGTCCGCGTGGTTCGACACGAGCTTCAAGGGCGGACCGTTCACGAAGATCGTCGTCATCGCGAGCGATGGCACCACCGCCGACAGCCGCGTGTTCGAGGACGTGTTCGTGCAGAAGCTGCAGGCGGCCGGCGTGCAGGCCGTGCCGGGCTACACGACGGTGCCGCCGGATGCGCGCCGCCAGGAGTCGGTGTTCGCCGCCGCGGTGGGCGCGACCGGCGCCGACGGGGCCATCATCGTGCGCCTGCTTCGGGTCGACACCCGGACGCAGGTGTCGACGATGATGATGCCGGGCCCGATGATCGGGCCGTGGGGCGGCTTCTACGGACCGGGTTTCTATGCGGGCGGCTTCTACCCGGTGCCGGACGTCACGCAGTACGACGTCGCGTCGGTCGAGACCAACGTGTACGCGGTGAAGACGCGCTCGCTCGTCTGGGCGGCGACCACGCAGACGGTCAATCCCCGTACCGTCGCGCAGGAGGCGCCGGCCTACGCCGACCTCATCATCGCGCAGCTGCGGGCCCGCGGGCTGCTGCCGGCGGCGAAATCATAGTAGATCGTGCGCAAATCGCTTGTCCGCGGCCGCGAGGCGGCGGGCTGACCGATTTGCGCCCGGCAATGTCAGCGCGCAAAGCTTCGGGCGGCCGGGCGCTTTGCGCGCGGCAAGTGCTACGTAACGCGTCGATCACAGCGCGCTCCGCGCGCCGTTCAGTAACGCGTGCATGCGGACTGACAGCCTTCGCTCTTCGCAGCCGCCGGACGTACGCTAGAGTTGGGCGCGGAAGCGCATCGTCCCGCCGTCGGCGAGGGTGAGCACCAGTTCGCCGCCGGCGATGTCGTAGCTCGCGACCTTCGCGATCTGCCGCACGAACTCGCCGTCCTGCGTGCCGTCGGGGCAGCCCATGCGGGTGAGCGCGATGGGCGCGAGCTTCATCGCGTTGCCGTTGACCTCGTACGCGCCCGAGCCGCGGTTGCAGTCGGCGCGCACGAGCACGCGCCCGCCGCCTTCGAAGCGCAGCGTGTAGCGTTCCGGCGCCGCGGCGACCACCGTGCGGCCGTCGGCGAGCTGCGAGCGCTGCCACTGCCACGTCGGTATCGAAAGCTCGCTGGCGGACGCAGTCAGCGTCGGCGGCTTCGCGCCGGCCGGCGCGTAGGCCGGCGCCCCGGAGGCCCTGGTGAGACTTGGATCGCTCAGGCTGCACGAAGACACCGCGACGGTGGCGGCCAGCATCACGCAGTACCGAAGCACGATGCGCAATCGCCTCATGCCGCTTCGTCCCGCATCCGGCCCCCGAGCGCCTGCGTGAGCTCGCGTGCGGTCGTGCGCACCAGCGCGCCCAGGACCGGCAGGCGCTCGTGCGTCATGCGCGTGGTGGGGCCG
>JADLEZ010000209.1 GCA_020845855.1 Burkholderiales bacterium | reverse complement strand
TTCTGATCCTGCTCGAACAGGATCCTGCGCGCCGTTTCGTCGGTGATCGCCGGCGCCTCGTTGACCTGCTTCGCGATCGCGTACGCGCGCTCCACCGCCGGGCGCGCCTTGATCGTGGCGAGCCAGCGCTTCAGGTGCGGGAACTCGTCGATGTCCTGGCTCTGCCGCTCGGGACGGATCCACGGATACGACGCCATGTCGGCGATGGTGTAGGCGCCGGCGATGTACTCGCGGTCGGCGAGGCGCTTGTCGAGTACGCGGTACAGCCGCCCGGTTTCCTTCACGTAGCGGTTGATCGCATACGGGATCTTCTCCGGGGCATACAGCCCGAAATGGTGATTCTGTCCGGCCATGGGCCCGAGCCCGGCCATCTGCCAGAACAGCCACTGCGCGACGTCGCAACGGCCGCGCAGGTCGTTGGGGTAGAAGCGCCCGGTCTTGCCGGCAAGGTAGAGCAGGATCGCGCCCGACTCGAACAGCGAGAGCGGCTTGCCGCCGTCGGGCGGCGCGTGGTCGACGATCGCGGGAATGCGGTTGTTGGGAGAGATCGCGAGAAAGGCGGGGTCGAACTGGTCGCCCTTGCTGATGTTGATCGGCTTGATCGTGTAGGGAAGCCCCGTCTCCTCGAGGAAGATGGTGATCTTGTGCCCGTTGGGCGTGGTCCAGTAGTACAGATCGATCATGGTCAGGAGTCAGGAGTCAGAGGTCAGGGATCGGACACGCCGGCGATTCCGGTGGCGGCGCATCGAGCGCCGTCACCTTCTCAGAACGTGCCCGGATAGACGCCGCCGTCGAGCAGGATGTTCTGGCCGACGAGGTAGCCCGCGTGCACGCTGCACACGAAGGCGCACACCGCGCCGAACTCCTCCGCCGAGCCGAAGCGACCGACCGGGATCGCCTCGCGCGCCGACGCGACGACCGTCTCGACGTCCTTGCCCGCCGCCTTGGCCCGCCCCTGCATCGTCGTGCGCAGGCGGTCGGTGTCGAAGTTGCCGGGCAGCAGGTTGTTGATGGTGACGCCGCTGCGCGCCAGCTTGCGCGCGATCCCGGCGACAAAGCCGGTGAGTCCGCTGCGCGCGCCGTTGGACAGGCCGAGGATGTCGATCGGCGCTTTCACCGCCTGCGACGTGATGTTGATCACGCGCCCGAACCCGCGCGCCGCCATGGCGTCGACGGTGGCCTTGATGAGCTCGATCGGGGTCAGCATGTTGGCGTCGAGCGCGCGGATCCACGCGTCGCGGTCCCAGTCGCGGAAGTCGCCCGGCGGCGGCCCGCCGGCGTTGGTCACCAGGATGTCGGGCTCGGGGCAGGCGGCCAGCGCCGCGGCCCGGCCGGAAGGTGTGGTGATGTCGCAGGCGACGTAGCCGGCGGCGCCGATGTCCTGCGCGGCGCGCGCGAGCGTGTCCTCGGTGCGCGCGACGATGGTCACCGCCACGCCTTCGCGCGCGAGCGCCTGCGCGCAGCCGCGTCCCAGCCCCTTGCTCGCGCCGCACACCAGCGCGCGCCGTCCTGCGATCCCGAGGTCCATGCCAGCCTCCTTTACGCCGCCACCAGTGCCCGCCGTACGCGCACCACCGTCGCGACCGCGAGCGCCAGGAGCGCTGCCGCGACGTAGAACATCTCGCGCCCCTGGCCGTGGTCGAGCATGAGTCCGAACCAGATCGGGCCGGTCATCGCGCCAAGATCGAGGCCGGAGTAGACGAATCCGTAGACACGGCCGGCCGCGCCCTTGGGGGTGGCGTTGCGCACGATCATGTCGCGGGACGGCCCGGTGCAGCCGATGACGAAGCCCACCAGCGCGAACACGGGCAGGATCAACGCGTTCGCGATGCCGGCGACGCCCACCACGGCAAGGAGCGAGGCGCCGGCGAGGAGGCCGCTCGCGGCGACGAGGTCGTGGCGTGCGGTGCGCGCGGCGAGGAAGCCCCCCGCCACGATGCCGGCGGTGCCCCCCAGGAGGTACGCGGTCACCGCCGTCGTCGCGAGTCCCAGCGGGATCGCGAAGCCCGTGTTGAGCCCCGCCGGCAGGAACGTCTGCAGGCCGATTCCCGCAGTGGTCTGGATGGCGAAGAAAGCGAAGCACAGCAGGATCGCGGGTTGCAGGAACAAACCCATGCTGCCCGCGAGCGTGTGCGCGTCCCCCGCACTCGCGCGCTGCGAGGTAAGGATGGTGCGCTGCGAGGCGAGCACCGCGAGGGCGATGAGTCCGGCAAGCCCCATCACCGCCAGCGCGATCCGCCAGTTGAAGGCCGAAGCGAGCGCGAAGCTCACCACCGGCGACAGCGCGTACCCCAGGCTGCCGCCCACGCCGTGTGTGGAATACGCGTGCCCGAGCCGGTGCGGCGCGACGTTGGCGTTGAGGATCGCGAAGTCGCAGGGATGGAAGACGCCGTTGCCGGCGCCCATCAGGACGACCACCGGGAACAGCCATCCGACACCAGGCACGAATGCCGCGGCTGCCGTGCCGCCGGCGAGCAGGGCGAGTCCGCCCAAAAGAACCGGCCGCGCGCCGAAGCGGTCGACCGCGAAGCCGGCCACGAACTGCGTCACGCCGCTGGTGGCGTAGAACACCCCGACCAGCGCGCCGAGCCGCGTCCACGACACGTCGAATTCGGCGCGCAGCAGCGGGAACAGCGGCGGCAGCGCAAGCTGGAAGAAGTGCGAGAAGGCGTGCGCCACGCCGATGAGGCCGATGACGCGGACGTCACGGCGAAGCGAATCCGGGGCGGA
>JADLEZ010000208.1 GCA_020845855.1 Burkholderiales bacterium | reverse complement strand
GAGCCAGCGCGTCATTCCGGCACCACCGTCAGCGCGCCGTCGGCCAGGCGCAAGCCCACCACGGCGCCGGGCCCGAGGCCATCGCCCGGCGCGCCGTAGCGCACGGCCTGCAGGATCGTCTCGCCGCACGCGAGCACGTATTCGGTCTTCTCGCCCAGAAACGTGCGCGAGCGGATGGTCGCGGTCAGCGGCGCGCCGCTGCCGGCGCCGATGCCGATCGCTTCCGGGCGCAGCACGAGCTTCACCGCGCGCCCGATGGCGACACTCTGCGGCGCCACGCGCGCGCGCAGCTTGGCGCCCAGCGCGGACACGGTGGCGACCGACCCTTGGAGATCCACGACCCGGCCCGGCAACAGGTTCACCCGCCCGACGAAGGTCGCCACGAACTCGTCGACCGGCCGCAGATACAGATCCTCGGCGGTACCCTCCTGCACGATGCTGCCCTGGCTCATGACCGCGATGCGGTCGGACACGGCCATCGCCTCTTCCTGGTCGTGGGTGACGTAGATCGTGGTGATGGCCAGACGCTGCTGCAGGTCGCGGATCTCGGTGCGCATCTGCACCCGCAGCTTGGCGTCGAGGTTGCTAAGCGGCTCGTCGAACAGCAGCACCCGCGGCCGGATCACGATCGCGCGGGCGAGCGCCACCCGCTGCTGTTCGCCGCCGGAGAGCTGGCTCGAGAACTGGTGCTCGTAACCTGCGAGTCCGACCAGCGCCAGCACCTCGCTGACGCGTTCCTGGATTTCGGCGGGCGGCAATCCGCGCACGGCGAGGCCGTACGCCACGTTCTCCGCCACGGACAGGTGCGGGAACAGCGCGTAGTTCTGGAACACGAAGCCGATGTTGCGCTGGTTCGCGGGCGTGCCGGTCACGTCCTCGCCCGCGAACCGGATGCGGCCGGCGTCGGGCGTTTCGAAGCCCGCGATCATGCGCAGCGTGGTGGTCTTGCCGCAGCCCGAGGGGCCCAGCATGGTCACGAACTCGCCCGGCGCCACCGACAGACGCACGTTGCGCGCGGCGTACACCTCGCCCTTCACGCGGTGCGCGAAGCGCTTGGAAACGCCGTCGACGTCGACGCCGATCGTGTCCATTCAGCCCCCTAACAGGCTCGTCACCCGCGCCGATCCCGGCGCCCGGAAGAAGTGCAGCGCGCGGCCGATCAGCGCGATGACGACGAACACGATCGCGACTACCAGTACCGAGTAGGCCGCCGCCGGTCCGAGCGAGAGCTCGGTCATGTTGTCGAGTATTTTCACGGTGATGAGCGTCCAGCTCACCGAGACGAGGAAGATGGTCGCGCTGATCGCGGTCATCGAGCGGATGAACACCACGCCCAATCCGGCGAAGAACGCGGGCAGGATGAGCGGCAGCGTCACCCGCCGGAAGGTCGTGCCGCTGCCCGCACCCAGCCCCTGCGACGCCTCTTCCAGGCTCTTGTCGATCTGCGCGAGCAGCGCGATGGTGGCGCGGATGCCGGTCGGCCCATAGCGGAAGACGTAGCAGGCGATGATCAGGAACGCGGTTCCGGTGAGCGCCACCGGCGGGTCGTTGAACGCGATGAGGTACGCGATGCCGACGATGGTGCCGGGCAGGGCGTAGTTGACCATCGACGTGATCTCCAGCGTGCGCCGGCCGACGAACTGCTTGCGCGCGACCAGATAGCCCATGACGATGCCGTACAGGCCGCCGAGCGGCATCGCGAAGCCCGCGATGACGAGCGTGTCGCGGATCGCCTTCCAGCCATCGGTGAAGATCGCCTTGTAGTGCGCGATCGTGAAGTCGTGGTTGGCGCCGAGCGCCTTGACCAGCGAGGCATAGAGGAGGAGGGCGTAGAAATACACGACGACGAAGGCGACGAATGCGCACGCGGCAAGGAGCGTCCAGCGCATCCACGGTGCCACGCTGTCGAACGGCGTCTGTCCCGCCCCCTTGCCGGTGACGGTCACGTAGAAGCGCCGGCTCACCCAGTAGCGCTGCAGCACGAATACGGCGAGTGCCGGGAACAGCAGCACGAACGACAGCGCGGCACCCCCGCGCAGGTCGAACAGTCCCGTGATCTGCAGGTACGCCTGCGTGGGTAGCACCGGGAACTGGTTGCCGCCGAGGATCAAGGGGGTTGCGAAGTCGGCGAGCGACGCCGCGAACAGCAGCAGGAACGCGTTGGCGAGGCCGGGGACGGTCAGCGGCAGCGTCACCGTGCGGAACACGCGCCAGCGCGACGCGCCGAGCGACAGCGCCATGCCTTCCACGTTGGAGTCGATCGCGGTCAAGAGCGGGCGCAGGGTGAGGTAGGCGATCGGGAAGTACGTGAAGATCTCCGAGAACATCGTGCTCGTCAGTCCGTACACCGTCACGCCCTTGAGGCCCAGGAGCTCGTAGGTGATGAGTCCGCGCGGCCCGAAGGAGAAGATGATCGCGATGGCGGTGGTGAACGGCGGCGACACGAGGGGCAGCAGCACCGCCGCGTCGATGGCGGTCAGCAGCCGCCGCGGCAGGCGCGCGCGCGCGGCGGTGAACGCGAACAGGAAGCCCAGGATCGTCCCGCCGATACCGACCAGGAGTGCCAACAGGAGGCTGTTCCAGAACGCCTTGACCTGGTTCTTGTCGGTAAGGACCTTGGCGAGGCCGGCGACGCTGAGCGTGCCGTTGTCGAACAGCACCCGCCCGAGGAGCATGAGAAGCGGGAATGCGACGAACAGCGCGACGAAGAGCCACAGGACGAGCGCGCTCGCCGCGAGGGCGGGGTCGCGGCGGAGTAAACCGGGGCTGGGGACTAGGGGCTGGGGGCTAGGGGGCATCGCGCCGACCTGCCGCGTCCACGTGCTCGTAGTCAGCCAAAGCGCTCGCTGCGCCGAGGCGCTCCCTAGCCCCTAGCCCCCAGCCCCCAGCCCCGATTCACTCGTTCAACACCTCCGCCACCCACCGCTCGACGATGCGCTTGCGGTTGGGGCCGGCGTACGCGGCGTCGATGGGGAAGATCTTCGCATCCTTGAGCACCGCGGCGAGGCTCGGCTCCAGCGCCACGTCCGGGTGCGCGGGGACGAAGTTGATCTTGTACTTGGCGAACAGGTTCTGCATCGCGGGCGAGGCCGCCCAGTCGATGAGCTTCTTGCCGGCGTCGGCGTTCTTGGCGCCCTTGATCAGCGCGATGCCTTCCGCCGCGGTGCCGATGCCTTCCTTCGGGAAGCTGATCACCACGTCGTAGCCCTTCGCCTTGGTGTCGAGCGCATCGACGATGAAGAAGATGCCGCCGCCCGCCTGACCCAAGCCGACCGGCAGCGTGCCGCCGCCGCCGCTCTTGGTGTAGAGCTGGATGTTCGGCCGCAGCTTCTTCATGTACGCGAACGCCTTGTTCTCGTCGCGGCCGTTGACTTCGAGGATCGAGAAGATGCGCGTCACCGCCGTGCCCGAGGTACGCGCGTCGGCCATCTGCAGCATGTTCTTGTACGCGGGCACGGTGAGGTCGTCCCACGACGCCGGGGGCTTGAGGTTGTGCTCCTTCAGGAACTTGGCGCTGGTCATGAACACCAGCGGGTCGTCGGCGATGGCCACCCACTGGCCGTTGGCCTCCTTCATGCGCGCCGGGAGCTTGCCGAAGGAGGGCGGCTTGTACGGCTCGAACACGCCCTCGTTCATGCCGGCCGCGAAGGTCTCCACCGGCCCGCCGAACAGGACGTCGATGCGCGGGTTGTTCTTTTCGGCGATGACCCGCGCGAGCGCCTCGCCGGAGGAAAAGCGCACGAAGTTGACCTTGATGCCGGTCGCCTTCTCGAACTCCTCGAACATCGGCCGCGCCCAGTTCTCCGGCCAGATCGAATAGGCATTGATGGTCTCGGCGGCGAGGGCCGGCACCGACAGGGCGAACAAGGCCGCGGCGAAGCCGCGGCGCAGCGCTTGCAACGTGGTCATGGCGTCCTCTCCTTCTCAAAGCCAGCCGAAAGTACGCGGTTGCGCCGCGGGCGTCAAATCGACCCCCCACGCTCGCGGCTAGCGCCGCTTCGCTGCCCCCTGAGGGGCGTCAATGCGCGCTTGGGAGCGGCGTCCTCCTTGAGCCGTCAGTGCCTCGCAGAGTTCTGCCTGTCGGCCGCATACGCTCGCGCGCCGACGCGCCCTTCGGGCCTGCCTCGACCTTTGGTCTCGGCCGCCTTGCTCGCTAGCTCCGCGCTTAGGTTACAGCTCGATGGGCTTGCCGTGGGGCGTGCGCCGCGCCGCGCTCTGCCAGGCGTGCATGCGTTGCGTGAGCTCGGGCTCGGACACGAGACCCTTCGCCGCCGCGAGTCGCTCGAGCGCCGCCAGCCAGTGCTCGTAGTAGTCAGCGCCGCCGGGCCGCCCCAAGGCGCTCGCCCCCTCGGGGGGAGGCGGCGCGCAGCGCCGCTTCGGGGGGAACACATCGCCGTCGTCGTGTCCGGCGTGCGCGGCGATCTCGGCGGAGAGCGCCTGCGTCCATTCGCTCCAGGAGAACACGCCACGCTCGTGGAGCGCGAGAGTCAGCGCGAAGGCCTGCGCCTGCCAGGGCGCGCCGAAGACCGGATTGTCGTGGTTCACACGGGCTCCAGGTATGGCTCCCAGCAATCCACGCTGACCGCATCGGCGGTGGTGTCGGGACCCCACAGATCCTTCGCGTCGAAGCGCACCGTATACAGCCACTGCGGGTCTTCCCTGCCGTGCGCGTGGGCGTCGGCGAACACGTGCGCGCCGTGCACGCGTATGACGGTGCCGGGCTTATCGCGACAATATCGGGGCAGGCGGGTGTGCGATGGCGGATTCAGATTGCGGGTGCGTACCGCGTCGCCGACGCGCAAGCGCGCGGGTGCGTTCGCCGCGCGCAGCGTCGGACTGCCGCGGGCGAGGACGGCGGCAACCTCGTCTTCCATCAACACCCGCGCCAGCGCCGCGGGCGCCGCATGCGCGTGTCCGTCGGCGAGTTCCGCTTCGGTCACGAGCCCGCGCGCGAGCAGCAGCTTGCGTACCCCTTCGAGCCAGATCCGGTAGTAGCTGCTGGCCAGATATCGCGCCGGCGGCAGGCTCTCGCGCGCCGTGCGCGACTGGTCCAAGTTCCACGCGCCGGTTGCGCCCATCGCGAGCGTGAGCGCGAAGACGCGCCGCTCCCACGGTTCGTGAAACCAGGGTTCGTCGGCCTCGGGCATGACCGGTCCGAAACCCTGCATCCCGCCCATGTCGTGGACCCCGTTCACGGCGACCTTGCCAAGCCGGTGCCGATCATCGAATCGCGGGTCACGAGCGCTGCAAGCTGCGCTTCGTTCCAGCCGTCGGTGCCCGGCGGCCGCTCGGGCACAACCAGATAGCGCACTTCCGCGGTCGAGTCCCACACCTGTACCCGAGTGTCCGCCGGCAGCGTCACGCCGAACTCGGCGAGCACACCGCGCGGGTCGATCACCGCGCGCGAGCGATACGGCGCGGACTTGTACCAAACCGGCGGCAGGCCGAGCACCGGCCATGGGTAGCACGAGCACAGCGTGCACACGACGAGATTGTGCACCCCGGGCCCGTTCGCAAGCGCGACCATGTGCTCGCCCTGGCGGCCCGCGTAGCCGAGCGAGGCGATGGCGGCCGTCGCGTCCGCCAGCAGCCATTGGCGGAAGGCGGGATCGGTCCACGCCTTCGCGACCACCCGCGCGCCGTTGTGCGGGCCCACCTTCGTCTCGTAGGTCTCGATCAGGACATCGAGCGCGGCGGGATCGACGTAGCCCTTCTCCACCAGCAGCGACTCCAGCGCGCGCACCCGCGCGTCGATGTCGGACAGCTCCGAGCCCTCGTGGTCGTGATCGTGCGGCATCCGCAGAAGGTACGCGTACGGGGTTCGCCGCGTCAATGCCAAGATGCAGTCGCTGAAGCGCCTTGACGAGGAGGGCAGCACGAGCGCTCAATACCGGCATTGGCCGCACCGGCCGGAGGGAGCCTCGATGCCGATCCGTTCGCTGCGCAGTATTGTCGCCAAGCAAACGCCAGTGACCGCGCCCAAGGCGGTCACCGTGCTCGACGGCGCCCGCACCATGAAGCAGCACAACGTGGGTGCGCTGCTGGTGGTCGACGGCACGCGCCTGGTCGGCATCTTCACCGAGCGCGACGCGGTGTTCCGCGTCCTGGCGGAGGGCCGCAACCCGCAGACCACGCGTCTTGCCGATGTGATGACCTCGCAGCCGCAGACGATCCACCCCGACGAGCCGTTCCTGCAGGCGTTGCGGGTCATGCACCAGGGACGCTTCCGCCATCTGCCGGTGGTGGAGTTCGACCGCCCGCTCGGCATGGTGTCGGTGCGCGATGCGCTCGACGACGACCTGTACGCGCTGCGCGCCGCGCTGGAGCAGCAGGAGGACTCGCTCTACTAGCCGGTCGTCGAGTGTGTCATTCCGAGCGCAGCGAGGAATCCCCGCGGCCGCTTCGCGATCGGCTGCCTGATTTGCGGCCGTTTACAATGCGGCAATGGTGAGATACAAGACCCTGCCGGGAACCGACTTGTCGGTTTCCGAGGTGTGCCTCGGCACCATGACCTTCGGCGAGCAGAACACGGAGGACGAGGCGCACCGGCAACTCGACTGCGCGTTCGCGCAGGGCGTGAACTTTCTCGACACGGCGGAGATGTACCCGGTGCCGCCCAACGGGCGCACCCAGGGCACGACCGAGACCTTCGTCGGCCGCTGGCTCGCGAAGCAGCCGCGCGACAAGGTCGTGGTCGCCACCAAGGTGGCGGGCCCGGGCCGGCGTCCCTGGATCAGGGGCGGCCGCACGGACCTCACCCGCGACGTGATCGCGGAAGCTTGCGGCACGAGCCTCGCGCGGCTGCGTACCGACTACATCGATCTCTTCCAGATCCACTGGCCGCAGCGCAACGTGCCGACGTTCGGCTCGACGCAGTTCGATCCTTCGAAGGAGCGCGAAGGCCCGCCGATCCGCGAGCAGGTGGAAGCCATGGCCGCGCTGGTCAAGGCCGGCAAGGTCCGCCACTACGGCCTGTCCAACGAGACGGCGTGGGGCGTGTGCGAGTTCCAGCGCGTGGCGCGCGAGCTAGGCCTGCCCGGGCCGGTCACCGTGCAGAACAGCTACAGCCTGCTGTCGCGCGGCGCCGACGGCGATCTCGCGGAAGCGCTGTTCCGCGAGCGGATGTCGCTGCTCGCTTACAGCCCGCTCGCGATGGGTATCCTCACCGGCAAGTACGCCGACGGTGCCAAGCCGCCGGGCGCGCGGTTCACGCTGTTCGACGACGTCGGCCTGCGCTTCCGCAAGCCCATCGTCCACGAGGCAGCGGAGGCCTACGCCAAGCTCGCGAAGCGGCGCGGGCTTACGCTGCCCGAGTTGGCGCTCGGCTGGGTGCGCAGCCGCTGGTTCGTCGGCGCGACGATCGTCGCCGCGACCACGATCGCGCAGCTCGAGGAGAACCTGAAGGCCTCGCAGGTGGAGCTCGATGAGCAGACCCAGGCCGAGATCGCGTCCGTCATGACCTACTATCCCAATCCCGCGCCTTGATTCGCCGCTGATCAGGCCGCCTTCTGCCTGCGGGCGCCCAGCGAGGCGAGCACCTCGCCCGCGGCGCGTTGGCCGCTTTCCACCGCGCCGTTCAGATAGCCCTGCGAGTCGAGCGACGTGTGCTCGCCGGCGAAGTACACGTGACCGGCGCGCTCGCCTTCCACGCCGTAGAACGACGTGTACTGCCCGGGCTTGAGGAGCGCGTAGGAGCCGAGCGACCACGGGTTGCGGTCCCACGCGTTGCGGATCACGCGGCGGTTCCACGCGGGCGAGGCATCCGGCACGTAGCGCGCCAGCTCGCGCAGCGACTCGCGCGCCTGCGTGTCGATGTCGGGCAAGCCCGCGGCGACCGCGGCGGCGCCGCCGGAGAAGAAATTGAGGATGCCCGCGGCGCCGGTTTGCGCGCGCGTGACCTCCCAGGTGGTCTGGAACGAGCCGCGCAGGCGGTATTCGCCATTGCCCTTGGCGTTATGCCAGAACCGATCGCTGAACTGGAGCTGGAGCTTGGTGTTGCGCCCCATGCCGAGCTCGCCGATCGAGCGCTTCTTGCGCGCGCCGAATCCGGCGCCGCCAAGATCGACGAGACGCAGGAGCGTGAACGGAATCGCGACGATCACGCGATCGGCGATCTCCTCGCGCTCGGCCGCGTCGCGCAGGAGCACGAGGCGGTAGCGGCCATCGCCGCGCTGGGACAGCGCCATGAGCCGGCTGTGCGTCTGGATGTCGGCGCCGGACCTCTCGGCGAGCTTGCCCACCAGCAAATCGTTGCCGCCCCGGATGTGATAGCGCTGATCCGATTCCTCGTAGGGTGAGAAGCGGTCGGCGGGCGAGCCCGCGAGCAACGACACCACCGTGATCGCGCTGATCTCGTCCGGATCGCCGCCCAGCTCTTCCCCGTAGGCGTTGACCAGGAGCTGGCCCAGGCGCGAGCGCATGCCGCCGGGCACCCGCGAGTCGATCCATTGCGCCGCGCTCATGCGGTCGAGCGCCACCTGCGCCGCCGTGTGCACCTTGTACGTCGGCAGGTCGTCACCCAGCACCTTGGCGTCGTCGGCAAGCCGGGGGCGCACCGCGGCGAAGTCGCGGTCCACGTCCGCAGTCGTGTAGGGAGCGCCGTCGAAGAAGAACAGCGGCTCGCTGCCTTGGGCTTCCGTGGCGACGAGGTCGTCGAGCGGCAGCTCGAAGTCCTTGCACAGGCTGCGGATCGCCTCGTGCGTGGTGTCGATCAACTCGCCGCCGCGCTCGGCGATCTGGCCATCGGCGAATGCGCCGCGCTCCGTCCAGCAGCGGCCGCCCAGTCGCGGCGAGCCTTCGACGAGTGTCGCGCGCACGCCCGCCTTCGCGAGCTCGTACGCCGCGGCGAGTCCCGCGAGGCCGCCGCCCACGATCACCACGCGGCTGCGCTGCGCGCCGGGGGCAACCTGCGACCACGCCGGCAGCGCGCTTGCCGCGGCCAGGCTCGCGGTGCGCGCGAGGAACGCGCGGCGGGAAGGCTTCACTGGATCGCGCGTGCGCGCGATCCGTTGCAAAAGGCTCATGAGCGGGGTGCGGGCCATCGGTCGGCATGGTACCGCAAGGGCGCATGGCATAATGCGCGCCGGTACTTTCGCCCCGAACATCTCCCGCATGTCGCTTCTCCGCAGGCTCCTCCTCGCGCTCCCGCTCCTCGCCGCACTCGCCGTCGCGGGCTGCAAGATCAATTCGATCAATTACTTTCCGCCGCATCCGGCGCAAGTGCGCGTGATGAATCTCATGCCCGACGCGCCGTCGCTCGACCTGCAGATCAACGGCAGCCCCGCGTTCGCCGGCGTCGCGTTCGAGAGCTACACCGGCTACCAGAGCTACGACAACCAGCAGACCACCTTCACCGTGTTCCTCACCGGCAGCGCGTCGCCGCTGGTGACCTTCTCCTACCCGCTCGCGGGCGAGCAGCCATACACCGTGCTGCTGTACGGCAGCGTCAACAATCCGCAGATCACGATGGTGGCCGAGGTCGCCAGCGCGCCCACCAACGGCAGCATCCAGTTCGCCGTGTTCAACGCCGCCGTGAACAACGGCAGCGTGGACATCTACGTCACCACGCCGGGGGTCGACATCGGCACGGTCAATCCGAACTTCGGCAACGTGGGCTTCGGCGGCACCACGTTCAACCTCGCGTTCCAGCCCGGCACCTACCAGATCCAGGTCACCCCGCAGGGCACCAAGACGGTGATCTACGACTCGGGCGGCAGCGCGCTGACGCCGAACATCGCGCTGTCGTTCATCACTTACTCGCGTGGCAGCGGGACGCTGGTCAACGCGGCGGTGTTGCAGGCGCAGGGTCCGATCGCCATCCTGAACAGCATCTTCGCGCGCATGAAGGCCGTCAACGCGGCGCCGGTCGTGGGGCCGGTCAACCAGCTCATCGCCGCGCTCGCGGTGAACGCGAACGTCAACTTCGCGACCGGCTCGCCGTACACCACGATTCCGCAGGGACCGACCACGGTGAACTTCGAGGCGAGCGCCACCCCCGGCGCGACCGTCGCAACCACGCCGGCCACCATCGCGGCGGCGGTCGACACGAGCGCCGTCGTTGCCGGCAACCCGGGCTCGCAGGTCGCGTTCGTGCTGAGCGACCTCAACGTGCCGCCGAGCGCGGGCAACGACCGCCTGCGTTTCGTGAACGCGTCGCAGGGCAGCAATCCCGTGAACGCCGCGGTGCAGGGCAACGCGCTCGCGTCGAACGTCGCGTTCGGCACCGCTTCACCGTACGTGCAAGTCGCGTCGGGGACCGTCACCGTCGTGTTCACCGACGCTGCCAGCGGCGCCGTGCTTGCGCAGCAGGATGGCGTGGTGCTTACCCCGAACCAGACGACGTCGTTCTATCTCATCGGGCCGCCGGGCGC
Organism: Burkholderiales bacterium; assembly: GCA_020845855.1. GTDB lineage: Bacteria > Pseudomonadota > Gammaproteobacteria > Burkholderiales > Casimicrobiaceae > VBCG01. Next base: position 2,393 of record JADLEZ010000208.1, on the reverse strand, counting down.
GCAGTCGATCCTGGTGACACAGGACAACTAAGTCGCGAGCCCGCGGTCGACCCAGGCGAGAAGCTGCGACGCGGGCATCGCGCCCGAGACGCGCGCCTGCTCGGCGCCGTCGCGGAACAGGATGAGGGTCGGGATGCCGCGGATGCCGTAATGCGCGGCGGCCTGCGGCGAGGCCTCGGTGTCGACCTTCACGAAGTGCACCTGCGGCCGCGCCTTCGCCGCTTCGGCGAACGCCGGGGCCATCATCTTGCAGGGCCCGCACCACTCGGCCCAGAAATCGGCGACCACCGGCAGCGTCGTGCCGCTCGTGAAGCGCACGAGCCGCGCTGCGTCGATAGCCACCGGTTCGCCGGGCAGCAGCGCCTGCTTGCAACTGCCGCACTTCGGCGCATCGCCCAGGCGCTCCGATGGCACGCGGTTACGGGTGAGGCAGTGCGCGCAGGCGATCTGGAGGGTCGACATGGTGGAGTAGGGCTCGTGAGCTTTCGTTCAAGTCAACATGGGGACGACTTAGCGTGCGCAAAAGCGAAATCCTGCGCGCGCGCATTGAATCTGTAGGATATTGCCGATTGCGCATTGCGGATGAACGGTCAATAATGACGGCGTCATAGGGCGCGCCAGCGCAAGGAGGCGACATGCTGAACTTCAATCGCCGCGACCGCCTCGCGGATCCCGCGGAGAACGCCAACACCGTGCTGAAGCCCGCGGTCTACGAGCCGCCGGGGAGCGCCAACACGGGTGGAGGCGCGTCCCGCGCCGGTGGCGCCGGCGCAACCCAGCCCAGCGACTCGGCCGGCGGGCGCTCGCCCTCGCCTCCGCCGGCGCCGGCCTCGGGCGCGTCCGCGCGGGCCTCGGCCGCCGACGCTCCGGAGAGCAAGCTCTTCGTCGGTGTCAACATCAAGCTCAAAGGGGTCGAGATCACCGATTGCGACGCGCTGGTGATCGAGGGCCAGGTGGAGGCGACCGTGCACAGCAAGGCGATGGAGATCGCCAAGCCCGGCACGCTCAAGGGCAACGCGCAGATCGACGTCGCGGAAGTGCACGGCGAGTTCGTCGGCGAGCTTACCGCGCGCACCCGCCTCGTGGTGCACGGCACCGGGCGGGTCACGGGCACCATTCGCTACGGCAAGCTGATCGTTGCCGAGGGCGGCGAGATCACCGGCGATGTCAAGCGGCTGGACGCGAGCGAGCAGGCGGCGGCGCATGCGCTGCCGAGCGGCATCGTGGCCGCGGGAGCACGGCAGGCGCTGTCGCCGTCGGCGGAGCGCTGGTCGAACTAGGCCGCAACGTGGCCGGCGCTCGCGGGAGCGAGACGCCACGGCTCGCAGGGCTCCTCGCGATGCTGCCCGTCACCGCGCACGCCGCATTCGAGGTCACGCGAAGTGTTCTCCGGCGCGGACGGCACGGTGCAGTTCGTGCGGCTATGTCGCCGAAGGCTACGGCGCGAATGCCCTGAGCCTGTGCTCTGCGCTGTAGAAGGCGGGTTGACAGCCGCCGGACACGGCGTATACTGCGCGGTGCTGCGGTGCAGCAACGCAGTAGAAATCGTCTAATTCATTGTTTTATATAGTATTCGGTATGCCGCAAGGAGGCACACTGCTTACGTCCTGAAGAGGTTGACCGTCGCGGTCGGCCCTTGAGAGACGGGTCGGCGCATGTTTTTGTATCGCGACGACCGCCTTGAAAGGAGTACGCGATGACGTTCATTCGATCTGCCGCACCGCCGGCATCGCCCGCCCGATGCCGGCGCACACCGCAAGCCAACTCTGCGGCGCAATTCCTGCTGGCGGGTGTCGTGGCGGTGGCCATGGGTGCCACCGCTGTTTCCTCCTTACCCCGAGCCGCCGCCCCGGCTCACGCCGAACCGGCGGCCGCGCCCGCGCCGGCTGCACCGCCGCGCCTGCCTGCGGTCGCACCGCGCATAACGGCCGCGGCGCTGGCGCGCGCCGAGCGGCTCGCCGTCGTGGTCGCGCGCCGCTACCGCGTCGCCGAGGGCGCTGCCGAAACCGTGGTGGGCGCCGCGTTTCGCGAAGGCGCGCGGCACAATCTCGACCCCATGCTGATCCTCGCGGTGATCGCGGTCGAGTCGCGCTTCAATCCGTTCGCCGCGAGCGAGCAGGGCGCCCTTGGATTGATGCAGGTCGTGCCGCGCTTCCACATGGACAAGATCGCCGCCGTCGGCGTGCCGTCCATGCTGCTGCCGGAAACCAACATCGCGATCGGCACGCGCATTCTCAAGGATTCCATCCAACGCGGCGGCAGCGACGCGGCGGGGCTGCAGCTTTACAACGGCGCCTTCGAGGACGAAACCCAGGCATACGCCAATCGCGTGCTCACCGAGCGGCGCCGCCTGGAAGGCGCGCTTCCGCGCGAGCGTAACAAGGACCTAGGGT
>JADLEZ010000207.1 GCA_020845855.1 Burkholderiales bacterium | reverse complement strand
CGCGGCGCGCGACTTAGGTCAAGGTTGGCTGACAGGAGGTGTCCGACTTCCCCGGCATCCGGGCTGCGCTCGTCGGATCAAGCTCCCGTCTCGGGAATCCACTTCGCACGGAGGATCACATGAAGCGAGCGACACGGTGATCGCCACCTCGTCGGTGGCGGAAAAATACGAGGCGCCGATGATCCAGGGCGGCGGCGCCTCGGATCAGATCTTCAACCGCGGCTACAAGTACATCTTCGGCACGCTGCCGGTGGCGAGCAAGTACTTCGAGAGCACCGTGCAGGCGATGCAGAAGCTCCGGCCGGCGCCGAAGACGGTTGCCTTGCTCTACGCCGACGACGCCTTCGACGTCGCGGTGGCCAAGGGAACCCGCGACCTGCTGGCCAAGGCGGGACTCACCCTCCTGATCGACGAGCGCTACAGCACCAACGCCTCCGACTTCGCGTCGGTGCTGGCGCGCATCCGCGCCTCGCAACCGGACGCGGTGCTGGTGGCGGGCCATGAGACCGAGATCCTCAACTTCATCCGCCAGGCGAAGGGGCTCAACGTCAATCCCGATATGTACAGCTTCACCGTCGGCGTTCCGAGCGCGGACTTCCGCAAGGCGCTCGGCGACGACGCCAACTACGCCTTCGGCATGACGTCGTGGCTGCCCTCGGCGGCGCAGCACGACGACTACTTCGGCGACGGCGAAGCGTTCGCGAAGGCCTATCAGACTCGCTTCGGCTACCAGCCCGACTATCACGCTGCCTCGGCGGTCGCCGACGTCGAAGCGTATGCCAAGGCGATCGAGGCCGCCGGCTCGACCGATCCGCGCAAGGTGCGCGACGCCATCGCCAAGCTGGATTTCCAAAGCCTGTACGGCCGCATCCGCTTCAACGACACCGGCCAGATCAGCTTGCCGCAGACCGTGATCCAGGTGCAAAACGGGAAGGTAGTGCCGATCTACGGACAGAACGGCTTCATCGACAAGCCCGAGTACCCGATGATCGCGTGGAACCAGCGTTGATGGCCGTCCGGTGAGCTTACTCTGGCAGGTCGTCGTCAACGGCGTCTTGCTGGGAGGGCTGTACGCGCTCATGGCGCTCGGGCTGGCGCTGGTTTGGGGTGTCCTGAACATCGTCAATCTCGCGCACGGCGCGCTGATCATGCTCGGCGCGTACGTGTGCTACTACCTGTACTCCGGTCTGGGGGTCGATCCGTTCGCGGCGCTGCCGCTCGCGATGCTCGCGCTGTTCGCGTTCGGTTACCTGCTGCAGCGGGGTGTCCTGAACCTCGTCATCCGGGCCCCGATGTTCGAGACGCTGCTCATCACTTTCGGCATCGACGTCGTGCTGACCTATCTCGCGCAGATGGCGTTCAGCGCCGACTATCGCACCCTCAATCCGTCCTATGCCGGCGACAATTTCGCGCTCCTCGGCGCGACGGTGCCGCTGGTGCGCCTGGCTGTGTTCGCGGTGGCGCTCGCGCTTACCGTCGCGCTGTGGCTGCTGCTCGCGCGCAGCCGCATCGGCCGCGCCATTCGAGCCACGGCGCAGAACCTGACCGCGGCGCGCCTATACGGGGTCGAGCCGCGCAGCATCTACGCGCTCACCTTCGGCCTCGGCGCCGCGCTGGCCGGCGCCGCCGGCGGACTCTACGGCCTCGTGTCGCAGATCAATCCCTACATCGGCACCAGTCTCACGGCCAAATCGTTCGCGATCGCCATCATCGGCGGGCTCGACAGTCCGCTCGGCGTGATCGTCGGCGGACTGTTCCTGGGTATCGTCGAGTCGCTTACCGCGCTGTACGTCGGACCGACGTATGCGGACGTCGCAAGCTTCGGCATCCTGGTGCTGGTGCTGATCGTGCGCCCGACCGGCATCCTCGGGCGAACGGCATGAGCGCGAAGGCTAGTCCAGTGAAGCCGTACATCATCCGCGGCGCCGTCGGCGCCGTGCTGATTGCGCTGGCGAGCGTGCCCTGGCTCGGGAACGCAAGCCTTGTCCAGTTCGGCATCACCACCTTGCTGCTCGCCACCCTCGCGCAAAGCTGGAACATCATCGGCGGCTATGCCGGCTACGCGTCCTTCGGCAATTCCGTGTTCTACGGCCTCGGCAGCTACGGTACCGCGATCGCCATGACGCAATGGCATTGGCCGTTCGCCGCGGGACTGGTGGTCGGCGCGCTGGTGGCGGTTGCCTTCGCGTTCGCGCTCGGCCTCGCGGTGCTGCGCCTGCGCGGCCACTACTTCTCGATCTGCACGCTGGCGCTGGCCGAGGTGATGATCGCGATCGTGTCGAATCTCGACATCGCCGGACGCAACACCGGCCTGGTCCTGCCGCTGCTTCGCGGCGACGCGTTGTTCTACGAGCTCGCGCTCGGTCTCCTCGCCGCGACCACGCTGTGTGTGTGGTGGATAGCGCGCAGCCGTTTCGGCTTCGGCTTGGTGGCCATCCGCGAGAACGAGGCGGCCGCGGCCGTCATGGGTGTGGACACCACGCTGTACAAGGTGCTCGCGTTCGCGCTGTCCGGGTTCTTCACGTCGCTGGCCGGCGGCATCCACGCCTACTGGATCACCTTTCTCGATCCGGCCAGCGCGTTCGACATAGGGCTCAACGTGAAGATGATGATCATGGCGGTGTTCGGCGGGCCCGGGTCGGTTCTCGGCCCGGTCGCGGGCGCTTTCCTGCTTTCCGCGGTGTCGGAGGTGTTGTCCACCGAGATCTCCACCCTGGCGGGACTGTTCTTCGGTGTCGTGATCGTCGTCGCGGTGGTGTTCATGCCGCGCGGGCTGGTCGACTTCGGGTACCGGTTCCGGCGCCTCGGCTTGCGTTACTTCGCCGAGAATCTGCGTGCCCATCGACTCTAACTTAGTTGGCAAGGCGTGACCCGACCCAAAACCGTGTCATCCCGAGCAGTGCGAGGGATCTGCTGCTCGAGAACCTCGAGCGCGTGCGGGAAGCGAGATTCCTCGCTGTGCTCGGAATGACACGGTTTCAACGATCTGCTAGCCCTGGCGGCCCGCTGCTCGCGGTGCGCGACGTGAGCAAGCGCTTCACCGGCCTGGTCGCGCTGTCGCACCTTAGCTTCGAGCTGCGGCGCGGTGAAATCCTGGGCCTCATCGGCCCCAACGGCGCGGGCAAGACCACGCTCATCAGCCTCATCAGCGGAACGCTGGCCGCCAGCGAGGGCGAGCTCATGTTCGACGGACGGGTTTTGAGCCACGTTCACGCCTTTCGCCGTGCGCGCCTCGGCATCGGCCGGACGTTTCAGATCATGCATCCGTTCCCCGGCTTGAGCGTGCTCGACAACGTCGCGGTGGGCGCGCTGTTCGGCAGCGGCGGCGAACGCGAGATGCGCCGCGCCCGGGAGCTCGCGCGCGACAAGCTCGAGTTCGTCGGCCTCGCGCATCGCGCTTCGCAGCGCGCCGAATCGCTGGGTGGCCCGGACCGCAAGCGCCTCGAGCTCGCCAAGGCGCTCGCCATGCGGCCGCGGTTGCTGCTGCTGGACGAGGTGATGGCGGGACTGAACCCGGTCGAGATGGAGTCGGTCATGGACATGATCGAGAAAGTGCGCGCGCAAGGCGTGAGCATCCTGCTCACCGAGCACGTGATGAAGGCGATCCGGACTTTGTCCGACCGCTTGCTCGTCCTCCATCACGGCGAGAAGATCGCCGAGGGCGAGCCGGCGCAGGTGCTGAACGACCCGCGGGTGGTCGAAGCCTACCTCGGCCGCAGGCGGTCATGAGCGGCGCCCCGGACCCGCTGCTGGCGGTGACCAAGCTCGGCGCCGGCTACGGCGAGATGGCGGTGCTGCACGACATCGACATCTCGATCTACCCGCACGAGACCGTGGCCATCGTCGGCAGCAACGCGGGCGGCAAGACCACGCTGCTGCGCGCGCTGTCGCGGGTGATTCCCTGCACCGGCGGCATCCGCTTCGCGGGGCGGGCGATCCGCGACATGTCGCCGAGTCAGGTGTTCGCGCTCGGCATGGTGCAGGTTCCGGAGGGCCGCCTGCTCTTCGACCGCATGAGCGTGCACGACAACCTGTTGATGGGCGCGTTTCATCGCGTCGATCGGAGCGGCGTCAAGGACAGTCTCGCGCGCGTCTACGCGCTGTTTCCCGCGCTCGCGCAGCGGCGCGAGCGCCCGGCGGGGACGCTCTCCGGTGGCGAGCAGCAGATGTGCGCGATCGCGCGCGCGCTGGTCGCCGCCCCGACGTTGCTGATGGTGGACGAGATGAGCCTGGGCCTGGCGCCGGCCATCGTCGACGTCCTGCTCGGGGTGCTCGCGGACGTTCGCAAGGACGGCGTGGCCATCCTGCTCGTCGAGCAGGACGTCAACGTCGCGTTCGAGGCCGCGGATCGCGCCTACGTGCTGGAGACCGGACGCATCGTGCGCGAGGGAGCGGTCGCCGACCTCGCCCACGACCCGCAGGTGAGGAAAGCCTACCTGGGGTGACCTAAGGATCGGTTCGAAAGGCTCGACATGCGATACCTCGCCCTGGCCAGCGACTACGACGGAACCCTCGCCAGCGAAGGCGTGATGAGCGTCGAGTGCGGCGCCGCGCTCGCGCGGCTCCGCCGATCCGGGCGCCGCGCGATACTGGTGACCGGAAGACGGCTCGACGACCTGCGCTCCGTATGCCCGCACCTGGATGTCTTCGATTACGTGGTCGGCGAGAACGGGGCATTGGCGTACGCGCCGCAGACGCGAGAGCTGACACTGCTCGGCAAGCCGCCTCCCGCCGCGTTCATCGAACGGCTCACCCATCTCGGGGTCGGTGGCATCGAGGTGGGAAAAGTGATGGTCGCGACCTGGCTGCCGCATCACGTCAAGGTGCTTCAGGTCATCCAGGAAATGGGGCTCGACCTGCGCATTGTCTTCAACCGCACCGCGGTCATCGTGCTGCCGGCCGGCATCGACAAAGCGACCGGCCTCGACCACGCGCTGCGCAAGCTGGGCCTTTCGTTTCACGAGGTCGTCGGCGTCGGCGATGCGGAGAACGATCTCGCGTTTCTGCAGCGGTGCGAATGCCCGGTCGCCGTCGCGAATGCGGTGCCGCCCGTCAGGGAGCTCGCTGCCTTCGTGACCCAGGGGAACGCAGGGCGGGGCGTGACCGAGTTGATCGAGGAGTTGATCGCCACCGATCTTTCGCGAATGCACGGCAAGCTGCCGCGGAACCGCATTGCGATCGGCGCACTGCCCGATGGCGTTCCGGTCACGATTCCGCCCTACGGGGTCAACGTCCTGATCGCCGGGCCTTCGGGCAGCGGCAAGTCGACGGTCGCCGCCGGGATCGTCGAGCGGCTGATGCAGCATGCCTACCAAGTCTGCATCGTGGACCCCGAGGGTGATTACGCAACCCTGCCGGAGGTCATCACCCTGGGCAGCCCGAATCACCCCGTCAGGTTGAACGAGGCGCTTGCCATCCTCGAGGACCCTAAGCTCAGCCTGAACATAAATCTCCTGGGGCTCAAGCTCGCCGATCGTCCGGAGTACTTCGGCCAGCTCTTCCCGCGCTTGAGCGCGTTGCGAACGCGTACCGGACGGCCGCACTGGATCGTGCTCGACGAAGCGCATCACATGTTGCCTCTCGAATGGGGGCACGTCCCCAAGGCGTTGCCGCAGAAGCTCGGTGAAACGATCCTGGTGACCGTGCACCCCGAGCACCTGCCGCCATCCATCCTGTCGATCATCGACATAGTCATCGCAGCCGGAGGCGAGCCGGCGGCGACGTTGCGAAGCTTCGCCGATGCAGCCGGGTGCGCGCTGGCCTGGCCCGAAACGCTTGCGCACAAGGAGGGGCAGATCGTCATCTGGCTCGTTCGCGAGGCGATGGCCCCATTCGCTGCTTCGGGCGCCACCCCACGCCGCGACCGCATACGCCATCGTCGAAAGTACGCCGAAGGTCACATGCGCTTTCACAGCTTCTTCTTCCGCGGGCCGGACAACCGCCACAACCTGCGTGCCCAGAACCTGGCTATGTTCTGCCAGCTGGCGGAAGGCATCGACGAGGAAACCTGGCTGTATCACCTGCGCCGGGGTGACTACTCGCGATGGCTTCGCGGCGCGGTCAAGGACCGTTATCTGGCCGACCAGGTCGAGCGCGTGGAGCAAAGACGGAGCTTGACCCCCACGCAAACGCGAATGCTCATCCGGAATCTCATCGGGACGCGCTATACGCTGCCGGAGTAGGTGGCGTGCGCGTCGCGCCGCCCGCGAGCTCTGCGAGCACATAGGGCATGATTCCGCCGGCCGCGAAGTACTCCACTTCGATGGGCGTGTCGATGCGCAGTAGCAGCGACACCGTTTCGCGCGTCCCGTCACGGCGCTCGATGCCGAGGGTGGCCTGCGAGCGCGGCCGCACGGGGCCGTCCAAGCCGAGCTCGAAGCGCTCCGTGCCGTCGAGTCCGAGCGTCTGCGCGCTGGTGCCTTCCGGGAACTGGCAGGGCAGCACGCCCATTCCGATCAGATTGGAGCGATGGATCCGCTCGAACCCGCGCGCGATGACCGCCCGCACGCCGAGCAGGCGCGTGCCCTTGGCCGCCCAGTCGCGCGAGCTTCCGGATCCATAGTCCTGCCCCGCGATCACCACCAGCGGAACGCCCTCGGCCTGGTAACGCTGCGCAGCTTCATAGATGCCCATCTGCTCGCCGTCGGGTTGATACCGCGTGAAGGCGCCCTCGACACCGGGCACCATCAAGTTACGGATGCGCACGTTGGCGAAGGTGCCGCGCATCATGACCTCGTGATTGCCGCGGCGCGCGCCGTAGCTGTTGAAGTCCGCAACCTCGGTGCCGCGCTCGCGCAGGTACGCGCCGGCCGGCGAGCTCGCCTTGATCGCGCCGGCCGGACTGATGTGATCCGTCGTGATCGAGTCGCCCAGGATGGCAAGCGCGCGCGCCCCCGAGAAGGCGGCCGAAGGCGGTGCGGCCATCGCGGCGTCGAAGTACGGCGGCTCACGTATGTACAGCGACGCCGGATCCCAATCGTAGAGGCGCCCCGCACCGGCCGGAATCCGGTTCCAGAGCGGATTCTGGTCAGCGAAGCCTGCGTACACCTGCCGATACTCGCTCGCGTCGAACGCGGTGCCGAGCAGCGCCTCGATTTCTTCCATCGACGGCCAGATGTCGCGCAAGAAGACATCGCGCCCAGCCGCGCTCGCCAGCGGCTCGCGCGTGAGATCGATGTCGATGCGCCCGGCGATGGCGAACGCGACCACCAGCGGCGGGCTCATGAGAAAGTTCGCTTTCACGCTTTGGTGGATGCGCGCCTCGAAGTTGCGGTTTCCCGAAAGCACGCTGGCGGTAATGATGTCGTTGCGGGTGATGGTTTCTTCCAGTGCGCGGTCGAGCGGCCCCGAGTTGCCGATGCACGTCGTGCAGCCGAACCCGACGAGCTGGAAGCCCAGGCGATCGAGGAAGGGTTGGAGCCCGGTCTTGGACAGGTACTCGCTGACCACGCGCGAACCGGGCGCGAGCGAGGTCTTGACCCACGGCTTGACGCCGAGTCCGCGCTCGACCGCCTTGCGGGCGAGCAGGCCGGCCGCCAGCATCACCGCCGGGTTCGAGGTGTTCGTGCAGGACGTGATGGCGGCGATGACCACGTCGCCGTGCGCCAGCTCGATGGTGGACGTTTGCGCGGGTGGCTGCTTGTCCTCCGCCGGCCGGTTCGGCGTGGGCCGGTTGTCGATCATCTCGGCCTCGGTGTGGGGATTGGTGTCCGGTACGCGTTCGCCGGGAAGCATCGCGGACTGCTCGCCGCCGCCGGGTCGCGGCGGCTGTCCGTCGCCGAGCGCAACGCTCGCGCGGAGAGCGGCATCGGACTTGCCATACCCATCGGCGCCGGTGAGCAGCGCATGGAATTTGGATTTGAGCTCGCCCAGCGCGATGCGGTCCTGCGGCCGCTTTGGACCGGCGACGGCGGGCTCGATGCTCGCGAGCTCGAGATCGATCACCGTGCTGTAGTCGCACTGGCCGCCTGCCGGCATGCCGTACAGTCCCTGCGCCTGGTAGTAGCGGCGCACGGTTTCCACCTGCTCCGCGCTGCGTCCGGTGGCAAGCAGGTAGCGGCAGGTTGCGTCGTCCACCGGAAAGTAGCCGATGGTCGCGCCGTACTCGGGCGACATGTTGCCGATCGTGGCACGATCCGGCACCGAAAGATTCGCCGCACCTTCGCCGTGGAACTCGACGAATTTGCCGACGACGTGCGCCTGCCGCAGGAGCTCGGTGATACGCAGCACGAGGTCGGTCGCGGTCACGCCCTCGCGCAACCGGCCATGGAGGTGGACACCGACGACATCGGGCAGGAGCAGGTAGACCGGCTGTCCCAGCATCGCCGCTTCGGCCTCGATGCCGCCGACACCCCAGCCGACCACACCGAGCCCGTTGATCATCGTGGTGTGGGAGTCGGTGCCGACCAGCGTGTCGGGATACCACACGCCGTCCTTGGCGAGGACGCCGTGCCCCAGGAACTCGAGATTCACTTGATGGCAGATGCCGAAGCCCGGCGGCACGATGCGCAGGCCGTCGAACGCCTGCGCGCCCCATTTGAGGAAGCGGTAGCGCTCGCCGTTACGGTGGAACTCCATCTCGATATTCAGGCGCAGCGCGTCCGGCCGCCCGAAGTAGTCCACCTGCACCGAGTGGTCGATCACGAGATCGACGGGCACGGACGGGCGCACGAGCTGCGCGTCCAGGCCTTTACGCGCCATCGCCGAGCGCATGGCCGCGAGGTCGACCAGGAGCGGAACTCCGGTGAAGTCCTGCAGCAGCACGCGTCCCACGACGAAGGGCACCTCGGCCACGCGTGGCGCACCGGGCTCCCACCGGGCAAGCGCCTCGACGTCCTCGTCGCGGATGCGCCGGCCGTCGCGATTGCGCAGGACGCTTTCGAGCAGGATGCGCAGGCTGACCGGCAGGCGCGACACCGGCCCAACCCCGGCCTTCTCGAGCAGCGGCAGTGAATGGAAGGTGCCGGAGGTTCCGGACGAAAGCCGTAGGCTGTCTCTTGCATCGATCATGGTAGTCTCGCTTGTATCGACCCTACTGCTCCGAGTCGGAAATTCACTTGAAAGTTCGCGCGCGCTGCGG
>JADLEZ010000206.1 GCA_020845855.1 Burkholderiales bacterium | reverse complement strand
AATTTGCCTTTGGCCATCGGGGTCTCCGACTATTCCTTGAAGTTTCCAGTCTAATCGTCGGGCTCCGCCCGCGATTCGACTCTGATATCACCGGGCGAAAGTAGGGGTCCACTTTCGCCCGCCGAACTCCTGGTGCCCATGGCGCGGATTGAACGCGCGACCTCTCCCTTACCAAGGGAGTGCTCTACCACTGAGCTACATGGGCGCTACTTCAATCCTGCTTGGTTCGATCCTCTCCGGTGCTGCCTGCGGTCGGCTGGAGCGGGTGAAGGGAATCGAACCCTCGTCGTAAGCTTGGAAGGCTTCTGCTCTACCATTGAGCTACACCCGCGTGTCACCTGATTGGTGGAGGGGGAAGGATTCGAACCTTCGAAGGCAGAGCCGGCAGATTTACAGTCTGCTCCCTTTGACCGCTCGGGAACCCCTCCCGGAAGCTTCCACCGCTGAAACAGTCGATTCTAGCAGTTCGCTTGCCAGTCGGTCAACCAAGCAATGGTCGCTAGCGTGCGTTGCGTAGGCGACGACATCAGTAACATCAACGGCTTAGATGACCAACCCGTGGCATCGCGGCCCGCGCGACCGGCGCGGCGACGGCACTCGGCGTGCGTGGCGCTTTCGTACAACGCCATGACAGCGTCAATGCAGGTGCAGCACCCCGAGCGGGTCGGCGTACTTCAAGTGCAGCGCCTCGGCCACCGGCTTGCACGTCACCTGGCCGAACGCGATGTTGAGCCCGTTGCGTAAGTGCGCGTCCGACGTAAGGGCGCGCCGCCAGCCCTGGTTGGCTATCATGAGTGCGTACGGCAGCGTCGCGTTATTGAGCGCGAACGTGGACGTGCGCGGCACGCCGCCCGGCATGTTGGCGACACAGTAGTGCACCACGCCGTCGACGACATACGTCGGCTCGGCGTGCGTGGTGGGGCGCGAGGTCTCGAAGCAACCGCCCTGGTCGATCGCGACGTCGACCACCACCGAGCCCGGCTGCATGCGCGCGATCATCTCGCGGGTGACGAGTCTGGGCGCGGCCGCGCCGGGGATCAGCACGCCGCCGATCACGAGGTCTGCACGCGCCACCTGGCGCTCGATGGCGTCGCGGGTGGAGAACTCGGTCTTGAGCGCGGCGCCGAATTGCTTCCACAGGCTCGACATCGCCTCGTTGCTGGTGTCGAGCACGGTCACGTCCGCGCCCATGCCGAGCGCGACCATCGCCGCGTGCGTGCCGACGACCCCGCCGCCCAGGATCGCCACCTTGCCGGGCGCGACGCCGGGCACGCCACCCAGCAGGATGCCCTTGCCGCCGTGCGGCTTCTCGAGCAGGGAGGCGCCCGCGTGCACCGCCATGCGCCCGGCGACTTCCGACATGGGGGCGAGCAGCGGCAGGCCGCCGCGCGACGAGGTGACCGTCTCGTAGGCGATGCAGATTGCGTTGCTCTCCAGCAACAGGTTCGCCTGCTCGGGGTCCGGTGCAAGATGCAGGTAAGTGAACAGCACCTGCCCTTCGCGCAGCATCCCGCACTCGGCGGGCTGGGGCTCCTTCACCTTCACGATCAGGTCCGCCCAGGCGAAGATCGCGGCGGCATCGGCCGCCACCGCGGCACCCGCAGCCTTGTACGCGTCGTCGCCCAGGCCGATTCCGGCCCCCGCATCGTGCTCCACCATGACCTCGTGGCCCTGAGCGACCAACTCGCGCACCGACGCGGGCGTGAGGCCGACGCGGTTCTCGTAGACCTTGATCTCCTTGGGTACGCCAACGTGCATTGAGCTTCTCCTTGTCGTTCACTTATTTCACCACAGCCGGTATATGCTGTCGCCAGGGAGGGAAATGGTGCACCGCAATGACGACGAACTGCACCGGGTGCGCGCCGTGGACGGCCTTTTGTCGGGGTGCCGTTGACATCCCCGGGGTAGCTTGACAGGCTCCCCTTAAGTCATGCCTGCTCGTCCGCATTTTCAGAGACTGGTCGAGAGGGTGCGCTTGTTGCCGCCCCTGCCGGCCGCGGTCGTCTATCCGCTCGACCGGGACGCGCTGCAGATGGCGTTGTCCGGCGCCTTCGCCGGTTATTTGAGCCCGACGCTAGTCGGTCCCGAGGCGCGCATTCGCGACGTCGCCGGCAAGTCGGGACTCGACATCTCGCGCCTACCGCTCGTCGACACGCCGGACAGCCCGCAGGCTGCGGGCGCGCGCGCGGCCGAGCTCGCGAGCGAGGGGCAGGTCGCCGCGCTGGTCAAGGGCAGCTTGCGCGACGAGGACCTCCTCGGCCCCGTGGTCGGGGCCGATTCGGGCCTGCGCACCGAGCGGCGGCTGTCGCACGCGTACTTCCTCGACATTCCGGGCCAGCCGCGCGGCTACCTGCTCGCCGACGCGCACATGAACGTCACGCCCAATCTCGCCGCCAAGCGCGACATCGTGCAAAGCACGGTGCAGCTCGCGACCGCGCTCGGTCTCGCGGCGCCCCGCGTGGCGCTCCTGGGAGCGATGGACGGGCCGGCGCCGTCGTTCCGCTCGACCACCGATGCCATCGCGTTGCGCTCGATGGCCGCGCAGGGGCTGTTTCCGGGCGCCGCGGTCGACGGACCGCTCACGCCGGAGACGGCGCTGTCGGCTGACGCCGCGCGCGGAAAGGGACTCGGCTCGGAGGTCGCCGGCCGCGCCGACGTGCTGATCGCGCCGTCGATGGAAAGTGGCCTCATGGTGCTCAAGACGATGCAGGGCCTCGTGGGCGGACTCGCGGCCGGGCTCGTGCTCGGCGCGAAGGTTCCGATCGTCGCGGCGTCACGCGCTGAACCGATGGAAGTGCGGATGGCGTCCTGCGTGCTGGCATCGCTCGCGGCGGCGGCGGCACGCGCCGACCCGGCGGCGAACAGCCTGGCGCGGGACACGCTGCCCCGAGCCGCCGCGTAGTCTTTCCCAAAGCCCTCACCCCGGCCCTCTCCCGCAGTGGCGGGAGAGGGAGGGCAATGTCGCGCGCCTGCGCGTTGCTCAGTCGCCCCTCGCCCCACAGCTATCATTGAGCCGTGCCGCCGATCGCGCTCAAGCTCCTGCCCTTCCTCGCCTGGCGCGACCGCGTCACGCCGGCGACGCTGCGCGACGACCTGGTCGCCGGCGTTATCAGTGCCCTGGTCGTGCTGCCGCAGGGTGTCGCCTACGCGACCCTGGCCGGCCTGCCGCCGCAGTTCGGCCTGTACTGCGCGATCCTGCCGGCGATCGTCGCCGCGCTCTGGGGGTCGTCGTGGCACCTCGTGTCCGGGCCGACCAACGCGTTGTCGCTCGTGGTGTTCGCAACCGTCGCCCCGCTCGCGGCGCCGCGCACGGAGGAGTACATCGCGCTGGTGCTCACGCTCACGCTCCTGGTCGGCTTCATGCAGCTCGCGATGGGCCTGGCCCGCCTCGGGGCGCTCGTCAACTTCATCTCGCACACGGTCATCGTCGGCTTTACCGCGGGTGCGGGCCTGCTGATCATCGCCGCGCAGCTTCCGCACTTCTTCGGCGTCCCGGCCGTGCGCGACGCCGGCTTCTTCGAGAGCCTGCACGCGTTCGTCCGCAACCTCGGCAAGATCGATCCCTGGATCGCGGCGACCGCGGTGGCGACGCTGGTCGTGGCGCTCATCGCGAAGCAGACCCTGCGCCGCGTGCCGTACATGATCGTCGCGATGGTGGCGGGCAGCGCGGTCGCGTACGTGCTCGCGCGCTCGGGCTTCGCGCAGGTGCCCACGGTCGGCGCGCTGCCGTCGGGCCTGCCCCTGCCGTCGATGCCCTCACTCGATCCCGAGGTGTGGCGCAAGCTCGCGCCGGCGGCGCTCGCACTGACCGTGCTCGGGCTCACGGAAGCGGTGTCGATCGGGCGCGCGATCGCCCTGCGCTCGGGCCAGCGCATCGACGGCACCCAGGAATTCATCGGACAGGGGTTGTCCAACGTCGCGGGCGCGTTCACGTCGTCGTACGTGTCGTCGGGATCGTTCAACCGCAGCGGCATCAATCACGAAGCGGGCGCGCAGACGCCGCTCGCCTCGGTCACCGGCGCGCTGGTGCTGATCGTCATCCTGTTCGCGGTGGCGCCGTGGGGCGCGTACCTGCCGATGGCGGTGATGGCAGCCCTCCTGTTCGTCGTCGGCTGGGGCTTGATCGACTTTGCCGAAATGCGGCGCATCGCGCGCACCAGCCGCGGCGACTTCGCGGTGTTCCTGGTGACGTTCGCCGCCACCCTGACCATCGCGCTCGAGGTCGCGATCTTCGTGGGCATGCTGGCCTCGCTGCTCGTGTACCTCAACCGCACCACGCACCCGTCGCTGACGCGGGTGGTGCCCGACATGCGCACGCCGCAGCGGCGATTCGCGGCGCCCGCCGGGCACGCGCAACTGTGCCCGCAGATCGACATCCTGCGCGTGGACGGGTCGCTCTTCTTCGGCGCGACGGAGCACGTGCGCGACGAGCTCGAGGCCGCGCGCCGCGAGCGGCCGGAAGCGAGCCACGTGCTGCTGGTCGGCAGCGGCGTCAACTTCATCGACATCGCCGGGTGCGAGGCGCTGGTGCAGGCCGCGCGCTACCTGCGCGACACCGGCGCCACGCTGTACCTGTGCAACTTGAAGCCCGGCGTCCACGCTGCGCTGGAGCGCGGCGGCTTCCTGGAGGAAATCGGACGCGAGCGGGTGTGGCCGACCAAGGCCGATGCGCTGCGAGCGCTCTACCAGCGGTTCGATGCCGGAATCTGCAGCGCATGCACCGCGCGCATCTTCACCGAGTGCCACGCGAACCTGCCGAGCGGGCTGCCGCGCGTGCCGGTCAAAGCGGTGGCCAACTGAAGGAAGCGCCATGCACCCCGATGCCGCATCGCTGCTGGACAAGCTGGGACTCGACACCGCGCCGCTGTCCGGCGCCGGCCTCGCGGTCCACACGCCGATCGACGGCTCGCTGCTGGCGCAGGTGCCGGCCACACCCGCAGCCACATTCCCCGACCTCGCGGCGCGCGCAAGGGCGGCCCAGGCGCGCTGGCAGGCCGTGCCGCCGCCCAAGCGCGGCGAGCTCGTCCGCCGCTACGGCAACGCGCTGCGCGAGCACAAGGAGGCCCTCGGCACGCTGGTCACGCTGGAGACCGGCAAGCTGCTGCAGGAAGGCCTGGGCGAAGTGCAGGAGATGATCGACGTCTGCGACTTCGCGGCAGGGCTCTCGCGCCAGCTGCACGGACTCACCATCGCATCCGAGCGGCCCGAGCATCGCATGCTGGAGACGTGGCACCCCTACGGCGTGTGCGGCGTGATCTCGGCGTTCAACTTCCCGGTCGCGGTGTGGGCGTGGAACGCGGCGCTCGCGCTCGTCTGCGGCAATGCGCTGATCTGGAAGCCCTCCGAGAAAACGCCGTTGTCGGCATGGGCGGCGCACGCGCTCCTTGCCCGGACCGTGCGCGAGTTCGGCGCGGCGCCCGCCGATGTTTCGCAGCTCGCGGTGGGCGACCGCGCGCTGGGGGTGGCACTGGTCGAACATCACGACGTGCGCCTCGTGAGCGCAACGGGCTCGACGGCGATGGGACGCGCGGTCGGCGAGGCCTGCGCGCGGCAGTTCAAGCGCACCATCCTCGAGCTCGGCGGCAACAACGCGGCGATCGTCTGCCCGTCCGCCGACTTGGATCTCGCCGCGCGCGCGATCGTGTTCGCCGCGGTCGGCACGGCCGGGCAGCGCTGCACGACGCTGCGGCGCTTGTTCGTGCATGCCGACCTGTACCGCCCGTTCGTGGACCGGCTCAAGGGCATCTACGGCAGCATCCGCATCGGCGATCCGCGCGCGCCGGACACGCTCGTGGGGCCGCTCATCGACCGGCGCGCGTACGAAGCGATGAACGACGCGCTCGCCGACGCGCAGAGCGAAGGAGCGACGCGCTTCGGCGGCGAGCGCATGCTCGCGGACCGCTATCCAGGCGCGTGGTACGTGCGGCCGGCGATCGTGGAAATGCCGACGCAGACGCCGACCATGCTGCGCGAGACGTTCGCGCCCATCCTCTACACACTCCCGTTCGCGAGCCTCGACGAGGCCATCGCGCTGAACAACGCGGCGGCGCACGGCCTGTCGTCGTCGATCTT
>JADLEZ010000205.1 GCA_020845855.1 Burkholderiales bacterium | reverse complement strand
TGCGCGTGCGGCTGGGTGGCGACAAGGACGTGCTGCCGGGTGACCAGGGGCCGGCGCTGGAGATGGAGCGCGAGCCCGAGCCCGACGACGGCCCGGTGCTGATCCAGATCGAGTATCGGATCGCTCCGGAGCACCGCGACGCCTTCCTGCGCGCGATCCGCTCGGTCGGTCCGGGGCGCCGGCGCAACGGCGCGGTCAGCTGGCGCGTGTTCCGCGACCTCGCGGAGGAGGGGATGTACGTCGAGCGCTACATCCTCGATTCGTGGGCCGAGTACGTGCGCCTGCGCTCACGCATGACGATGGCTGACCGGCAGATCCAGCAGGCCGTCGCCCGCCTGCAGCGGGTCGATGTGCCGATCCGTGTGTCGCGCTTCCTGGGCGTGACGTTCCCGCAGGGGCGAAACGCAGCTCTGCGCGCCGTGTCGGCGCCGATTTCTCCGGCTTAGCCTTTGAACGTCGGATCCCGGATTGCGCATGTGCCCGGCACGCGCGTCACTGCGCAGTGGCGACGGATCATTCCGGCCCGCGATGACTATCGGGTGGCCAGCGCTGCCAGTACCTCGACGAGCACACGGGCACCAGCGGCCAAGTCCTCCTTTTTCACCGATTCGCGCGGGTTATGGCTGATACCGTCCTTACACGGGATGAAGATCATCCCCGTGGGACACACCGCGTGCAGGAAGCGCGCATCGTGCCCGGCGGAAGACAAGATATCCATGGCAGGAATGCCCAGCGCACCAGCGTAGCCTCGCACGAGGCGCGTCATCGTCTCGGGAAATGCGAGCGACCTCGAATTGGTCAGTTCGACCACATCGACGCTGCATCTCCCGGAATGTGCGGCACAGATCGCCGGGATCCGGTCGCCGAGCGCTGCGAGCACGTCGGAATCGACGTGCCGGAGATCGATCGAGAATACGGCAGTCCCGGCGACTACGGACGGGGCATTCGGCGTGATGTCGAGCCTGCCGACGGTGAACTTGATGGAGTCGTCACCCGCCTGGATCCCGGCATCGAGTGCACCGATCATTCGGGCCGCCGTCAGCAGCGCATCCTTGCGCTCGCTCGGGTTCGACGTCCCGGCGTGCGCCTCCTCGCCACGAACGGTGACGCGAAACGTGCGCTTCCCCTGGATGCCAGTGACGACGCCAATCGTACAGCCTTCGCGCTCCAGGATCGGCCCTTGCTCGATGTGTGCTTCGATGTAAGCTGCCACCGGTCGTCCAAGCGGGCGCAAAGGCAGCTCGGAAAACGCGGCATGCAAGGCGGCGAGGCCGTCGCGCACGGTCACACCATCGGCGTCGGACACTTGCAGGAACGACTCGAGAGGAGCCGCGCCGGTGAATGCCGCCGAGCCCATCATGCCCGGTACGAAGCGTGAGCCCTCCTCATTCATCCAGGCCACGATTTCGAGCGGGCGTGCAAGCTCGAGTCCTGCACTCCTGATCGCATGTGCCGCTTCGAGGCCGGCCAGCACGCCGAAGACGCCGTCGAACCGGCCACCGCTCGGCTGGCTGTCCAGATGCGAGCCGGTCAGGACCGGGGCGCCTTCGTCATCCACTCCACCGAGGCGAAGGAACAGGTTGCCGGCGGGATCGGTGAAGGGGGCAAGACCGCTGTCCTTCGCCCAACCAATGACCTCACGCCACGCACCGACCTCGGCCGCCGATAGCGCTTGCCGGTTGACCCCACCGCCTTCCGTCGCGCCGTGGCGCGCGAGGTGCTGATGCCGCTCCCAGAGACGTTCCGGGTCGACTCCCGCGGCGAGATCTCCAGTCATTCGGTCTTCATTATCTGCGCCGGGGTCGCACGGGGGTCCCGTGGCGACCAGCGATCGGCTTCGACAAGCGCGATGAAGTCACCGACGAAACGATTGAAATGGTCGGGCTCCTCGAGGTTCAGCGTGTGGCCGGTCTTGGGCAGTACGAGGAGGCCGCACGCGGGGATCGTCTTCTTCATGAAGATCCCCGGTTGCAGACAATGATCATCCTCGTCGCCCACGACCACCAGCGTGGGTACGCGCATCGCGCGCAGACGCTCCTCGAAATCGTAGATCGACGGGCGGCGCGCCTGGAAGCCGCGCATCGTGTTGGCCGCCCCCGTGCTCGAATGCTGCGCGAGCATTTCGGCGAATTCCCGCCAGCCTCGCGGATCCTTGTTCTGGAACTGCACACGCGACGGGCCCAACGCGTAGGTGGCCGCAAACTGCTTGCTCCCCTGCCGTTCGAACTGCTTCGCGACTTCCAGCGAGACATTGCGGAAGTACGCTTCGTACTGCTTCTCGGCACCGTACCCGGCGCCTGCGACGACGAGCGATCGTGCCCGGTCGGGAAAATCCAGGCCGAAATGCAGTGCGGCGAACCCGCCCATCGACAATCCGACGACATGTGCCCGATCGACACCGGCCGCATCCATCACCGCTGCGATGTCCCTGACCGCCAGTGCCTGCGAGTACCTGTCGACGTCATCAGGCACGTCGGACGGCGGATAGCCACGGGCAGCGAACGTGATGCATCGATGCCGGCGCGCGAGCGCCCGGAGTTGCGGCTCCCAGCTCAGGTAGCTGCCACCAAACTCGTGAACGAAGACGACCGGTGATCCGGAACCAGCCTCCTCATAATGCAGACGTACACCATCCGGAGCGTGCGCGTAGCTCATGATGCCTCGCTGAAGAACCTAGAAGAGGGGGCCGGACGTGCCGATGCTGCGCGCCCTGGCGACCATCTCGGGCAAGTGAGCGCAGAACGCGTCGGCCCACTCCTCCGGCACGGTGGTACTGACCTTGACGAACCGGTGGCCGAAGGTCGGCGTGTGGTAAGTCCCTTGTCGGATCATGATGTCCCTCTGCCGGTACGCCGCGCACAGCGCTTCCGGAGTCACGCCGGCGTCGATGCACTCGACGACGAGGAAGTTCGCCTGCGATGGATATACGGCGATCGACATGCCGGGCACGTTCGCCACCGCCTTCGCGATCTCGGCCTGGTTGCGGCGCTGGCGGCGGTTGATCTCGGGGAACCATTGGCCGCGGATCTTCAGGCCCGCGATCGCGGCACGTTGCGAGATCACGTTGCACCCGAGGTTGTTCGGTGGCGCGGCGGCCAGCCGCTCGATCAGCTCCGGATGCGCGACGACGGCGCCGATGCGCAGGCCGGCGAGCCCCAGCCACTTCGAGAAGCTATAGATGGTCACGGCCCGCT
Source organism: Burkholderiales bacterium (assembly GCA_020845855.1). GTDB lineage: Bacteria > Pseudomonadota > Gammaproteobacteria > Burkholderiales > Casimicrobiaceae > VBCG01. The sequence continues at coordinate 9,961 of JADLEZ010000205.1, read as the reverse complement.
CCGGGTAGTAGCGAGCTGCGAGCGTGTGCGAGTCGGCGAAATGCGCGTACGTGCAGTCGTGCATGAAATACGCACCGACGCCGCGCGCGATCCGCGTGAATGCTTCGATCTCCTCCGCGCTGTAGCAGACCCCCAGAGGATTGTTGGGATCGACGAGATAAATGAGTCGCGTCCTGGCGGAAACCGCCTCTTCGAGCTGCCGCACGGTCAGCTTGTATGCGTGCTCGGGCTTGTAGATGGGGATCTCGATCGTGCGGGCGCCGGCTGCGCGCGCAAAATCGATCGGCCATTTCCAGCCCGGGTCAGTGGTGACGAAATCGTCGCCGGGCCCGCAGAGGGTGTGACAGACGTTGTAGAGTGCCTCGACAGCACCGTCGGTGACGAGCACCGACTCGTCGCGCAGGCCCAGGTCCTGGAGGATCAGCGCACGCAGCTCCTCGAAGCCTGCCGGCGGTGCGTACGCGTGATATTCCTCCTTCTGGATCGCATCGAGCATCGCCTGCACGACCGCAGGATGTGGGTGAAAGTGATTGGTGTTCTGCCCGAGCCACATGAGCCCCGGGGTATTGAACAGCCGGTCGAAGTGCTGGTTGCGGACCTCGAATTGCCTCATGTGCGCATGCTCCGTTCCTTGATGATGGAGCCACGTGCCGCGATGCCGCCGTCTATCGTGACGATGGTGCCAGTGATGTAGCCGGCACGGGGCGAGGCGAGAAAGACCATGAGATCCGCCACTTCCGCGGCGCTGGCGGGCCTGCCGCCCGGATATTTCTCGCGCAGTTCGGTCCAGCGCGTCTCGTCGCCGTACCAGTCGAGCGCGCGACGCTTGTTGATCTTCACCATGCGCTCGGTCTCGACGGGCCCGGGATTGACCCCGACCACACGGACTCCGAAATCGAGACTCTGACCGCCGAGCGCCCGGGTGAAGGCCATCAGCGCGGCATTGGCCGTGCTGCCGGCAATGTAGTTGGCATCCCAATTCTCGCCCGAGTTGCCGATGTCGTTGATGATGACGCCACTTCCTCGCGCCTTCATCGACCCGTACAGTTCGCGAGTCAGCATGATGTAGCCGAAGAGCTTGAGGTCATAGCCGCGCCGCCAGTCGTCCTCGGTCAGGGACTCGATGGGCCCCGAAGGAATCTCCCCGGCGTTGTTCACGAGGATGTCGACGTCCCCGCAGCGGCGTCCGAGATCGATGACGTTGTGCGTCGAACCAAGATCGACTGCAGATATCTCCACGCGAACTCCGCGCTCGCGGGTGATCTCGTCGCGCGCACGCGCGAGCGCCTCGGCTGATCGTGCCACGAGGTGGAGATTGCATCCCTCCGCCGCGAACGCGTGCGCGGCCGCAAGTCCGATCCCCTTCGACGCGCCGGTGATCAGAACCGACTTGCCCGCAAGCCGCATTTCCATCGCGCTATCCCTTCATTGGCATACAACCGGCATTCTCTCGCATACAATAAGATCGTGTCAAACTACGTCACGGCGACACCGATGAGTACAAAGATTCATCAAGAGACAGCAATGACCCTGGATCCACGAGGCGGCAGGCGGCGATCGGCGAGCTCGGCGGTTCGCTCCGGTGCGGCCGTGTCCGGCACCAACGGCGGAGGAGGCAAGACGATTGCGGACCGCGTTCGGCGCGCACTCGAACGGGAAATCATCGCCGGCGAACTGCCCCCGGGCGCGAAGCTCGACGAGGACACGCTGGCAGCGCGACACGGCGCCTCGCGGACACCAGTCCGCGAGGCGTTGCAGCACCTGGCATCGACAGGTTTGATCGAGCTGCGCGCGCACGCAGGGGCTTTCGTCGCCACCCCGTCGATCGTGGAACTCGCCGAAATGCTCGAGACGATGGCGTTCCTCGAGAGCGCGTGTGCGACGCTCGCCGCACGCCGGCATACGGCGGACGATCGGGGACTGCTCGTTGCGGCGCACGAGGCGTGCGCCAAGGCGGCCCGCGACGATGATCCAGCGGCCTTCTACGCAACGAACTCGCACTTTCACCACTGCGTCTACGCGGCGGCGCACAATCGGTTCCTGTGTGCCCAGACGACGCAGCTTGGCAGCCGCCTCGAGGCGTACCGGCGTGAAGCGACATTTCACCCCGGGCTCATGTCCCTGACGATGGCGGAACACGAGCAGATCCTGCAGGCGATCCTGAACATGGACGACGCCGCCGCGGGAACGCACATGCGTGGCCATCTCGATACGCTGCGTGATGACATCGTCTCGATGGCCGGAGTGATGGATCGCATCACCAAAGCGAGCGGGTGACGCTTCCCCGAGGTGGGGCTATTCGCAGCGACACGTGGCGCCTCGTGCCGCGCACGCGGATCTCCCGCGCGTTCAGGCTTGCCGTGTGAAGTCGATACCGGTGCGGTGCCTCGCGGCGGTGAGCAGCCGAGTGGCTGCCGCATTGGCGCCATCGAAAGCAGCCGCTTCATCGACATCGACCATGTGGCCATCGCGGACCCGGATGCGACCACCGACGATCGTGCACGCGGCATATGGATCACTGCCGGCAAGGAGGAGCGCCCCCAACGGATCCGCAACCGCACCGGCCAGCGACAGTCGGCGGAGCGGGAATACGGCAATGTCGGCGCACTTGCCGGCGGACAACTCACCAATGTCGTCACGGCCGAGGGCCTGGGCGCCCCCCCGCGTGGCCATCCACAGGGCATCCTCGGGTGTGAGCCACTGGGCGGGATCTTCGCTATCTTGATACCCCCCGACCCGATGCAGGACCAACGCCAAGCGGAGTTCATTCAACAGGTTGCTCATGTCGCTGCTCGCCGCACCATCGACTCCCAGGCCTACGTTGATGCCCGCGGCCCGCCAGTGCCCGACGCGGGCCACCTTCTTGCCGAGGCGGACGATACAGCGCGGACAGTGCGCGATGCTCGCGCCGGCGGCACTGATGGCCCGCATCTCTTCGCTTTCGAGCAAGGTCGAATGCGCGAACCACGTCCGTGGCGTGAGCCAGCCGGTCTCCCGCAAAAAGTCGAGAGGCCGGCTGCCGTGTTCACGCATTGTCGCGCGCTCGTCTGGTCGCGGATCGAAGTGCACGTGCATCCCGCATCCGTACGCAGCGGCGACGTCGGCGAACCGCCGCATGTACTCTGGTTGGCGGTAGGTGACGCTGGTGGGCCCGATGGCCACTTGCAGCATCGCTCCATGCGACGTGTCGTGAAAGCGGCGCAGCGTCGCCTCCAGTTTCGGAAACAGCACTTCTCCGCGATCGAGCAACCGATCCAGATGGGTGCCCATGAGCGGACGTAACCGCTGCTCGAGATCGGCCTCGATCGCGGGCATGCCGCCGCGCACGAGTACGAAACGAATGCCGGTCTCGTGCGCTCCGCGGATCTCCTCGGCGGCCATCTCGCCATCGGCTTCGGGCATCAGGTAAGCGAAGTCCGCGTTCGTCGTGCAGCCGGAGGTGAGGAGCTCACAGTTCGTCGCGAGGGATGCGCGATAGTACGCATCGGCATCGATCTCGGCCCAGATCGGGTACATCGCGAACAGCCAGTCGAGGATCGTCGAGCGCGTGGCAAGCGGTACCGCGCGAGTCAGCGTCTGAAACAAATGGTGATGCACGTTGACCAGCCCGGGCGTTACCAGACAGCCTGTGGCGGACACCTCCTCGTCCGCCGCCAGCGGCGGAGCGGGCTCGGCACCGACCGCGGCGATGCGGCCATTCTCGACATGTACGTAACCCTGACGAATGACGCGGCGGGAGTCGTCGCAGGTGTAGATGACATCGGCATGGCGCAGGAGAAGGCTCGGCATGAAAGATCCTCTTTCAAAGTCGGTATACCGCGCAGGCATTGTCGTATATTATGGGCCGCGCGCCGCCTGTCGACCGCGACGGCGCGCACGACGGCAGCACCGGTCGACAACCACGACGAGGATCCACCATGCAAGCGCTCAAGCTCTCCGCAGTCGTTCTTTTCCTCGGCCTCACGCCATTTGTTGCGGCGCAAGAAACGGTACGAATCGGCGTTGTGCAGCCGACGACCGGCCCCGTCGCGTACGACGGGAACATCTACGTCAACACGGTCAAGATGCTCGTCGACGACATGAATGCCAAGGGGGGCGTTCTGGGGAAGAAGATCGAGCTCTTCGTGGAAGATGGCGCCTGCAATCCCGCGCAGTCGGTGAATGCAGCGGAAAAGCTGGTGACCCGCGACAAGGTCGTCGCGCTGCTGGGTGCGTTCTGCAGCACGTCGACCGCGGCGATGATGGAGGTGGCGAAGAAGTACAAGGTCCCGCACATCACGGGCATTTCGACCGCGGAGCAACTGACCCAGCAGGGCAATCCGTATTTCTTCCGTGCCGTGGCGACGACACCCATGCTCGGCGACGCGTTCGGCGGCGTCCTCCCACAGGCGGTCAAGGCGAAGCGCTTCGCGTTCCTGACGCTCAACGACGACTGGGGCCGATCGATGGTCGCGTCGTATCCGAAGTCGATCGAGAAGGCTGGCGGGCAGATCGTGGCCACCGAGCTCTTCCAGCAGAGCGATTTGCAGTTTCTCTCGCAGATCACGAAGGTGAAGGCGGCGAATCCCGACGCGATCATCCTTGCTGCTAATACCCAGCAGGCAGCGGCGCTCACGAAGCAGATTCGTGACCTGGGGATCACGGTGCCATTGATCGGGGAAGGGTCCTGGACGAGCGATAGCTATCTCAAGCTCGCCGGCCCGGCGTCGGAGGGTGTCTACGGCCTGGTCGAATACGTGTACACGATCAAGAATCCGATCAACGATGCCTTCGTCAAGGAGTTCCAGACGAAGCTCAAGGAGAATCCGACGAAATTCGCCGGTGGCGCACACAATGCCATCAACATCGTGGTCGATGCGATCAAGCGTGCCGGAGAGGCCAATCCGGAAAAGATCCGCGCGGCGCTCGAGAAGACCGACTATAACGGCCTGGTCGGGAACATGAAGTTCGACGACAAGCGCCAGGCGTACGGCCAGACGGTCTATCTCGCGCACATCAGGAACGGTGTTCCCGAGGTCGTGGCGACCGCGAAGATAGCGAAGCCATAGCGGCATGGCGCCCTGGGTCACCATCCTCGCTCAGCACCTGTTGAACGGTGTGCTGATCGGCTGCGCCTACGCACTGATCGCCATGGGCCTCACGATGATCTTCGGCGTGATGAACATCGCCAATTTCGCGCATGGCGAGTTTTACATGCTGGGCGGCTTTCTGGCCTTCTACCTGGTGACCCTGATCGGACTCAATTATTTTCTCGCGCTGCCGGCCGCCGTCGCGCTCGTCGTGCTGTTGGCGATCGCCCTGGAGCATGGGATCTTCCGGCGGTTGCGCGAAGCGCCGATGATGACGACGACCCTCGTCACCATCGGGTTGTCGCTCTTTCTCGAGCATGTTGCGCTTCTGATGTGGGGCCCGCAGCCGCAATCGATCCCGACGCCGTTCCCGCCGAGCCCGCTCAGTCTCTTCGGTGTTTACACGACCCCACTCTACCTGTTCTGCATGGCGGTGGCGGCGGTGCTGATCGTCATTGGCCACCTCGTCATACGCAAGACGAGGATGGGCAAGGCGATGCGCGCGACGTTCCAGAACAAGGAGGCGTCGGCTCTCGTCGGCATTCGCATCGATCGGATCTACATGTACGTGTTTGCGTTCGGCGCCGCGCTCGCCGCGGCGGCCGGCGCGGTGCTCGGGGGGTTCATTCCCGTCGAGCCGACGACAGGGGGAGTCGTGACACTCAAGGCCTTCGTGGTCGTGATTCTGGGCGGGATGGGGAGTTTCGCGGGAGCAATTGCCGGAGGCTTGATTCTTGGCGTGGCGGAAGCCCTCGGTGCCGGCTACATGCCGACCGGGTGGAAGGACGCCATCGGCTTCTTTGCGGTGATCCTGGTCCTGCTCTTCCGGCCGGAAGGCCTGTTCCGCCGTGCCTAAGATCGGTCGCCACGTTGCCGTATTCGCCGCGATGATCCTGCTCGCGGCTCTGCCGCTCGTTGTTCGCAACGAGTATTACCTTCACCTGTTCATCGTCGCGGGGATCTTCGCGATCGCCGTCGTGGGTCTCGATCTGATCGTTGGCTACGTCGGTCAGCTCTCGCTTGCCCATGCGGCGTTCTTCGCGCTCGGAGCCTATACGTCGGGGCTGCTGTTCGTGCGGGTCAAGTGGTCCATGTGGCTTGGCCTTCCGGCAGCGGCCATCTTCACGGGCTTCATTGCTTTCGCACTCGGCTCGGTCATCCTGCGCACACGCGGCCATCGGTTCATCATCATCACGGTCGTGTTTGCGGAGCTCATGAAGCTGGTGGCGATGAACTGGGTCGACGTCACCCGCGGCTTCATGGGCCTCCCCGGTCTGGAGGTCCCGGCACTGCATTTGCCTGGCGTCGGCGCGATCGATATCGCCGCGAAGGAGCGGTTCTACTACGTCGTGCTCGTCGGGGCCATCGTCGCCTTTCTTGCGTGTCGCATGATCGTCCGCTCGTCGATCGGTCGCAAGTTCGTCCTGATTCGTGAAAATGAGCCGCTCGCCGAGTCGCTTGGGATCTCCGCGTTTCGGTACTCGATGATCGCGTTCGTCGCCGGCGCGGCGCTCGCTGGCGCCGCGGGAAGTCTTTATGCGCATTACGTCGGCTTCATCAGCCCTGATCTCTTCAACTTCTCGTACGTGACCATCATGCTGATCATGGTGATCCTGGGCGGAAAGGGCACGCTGGTCGGCCCTATCATCGGGGCGATCATATTCACGTTCCTCCCCGAGCTGTTGCGGGAAGCCTCCAGCTGGCGAATGATCATTTTCGCGACTACGCTGATCGTGGCTACCCTGTTCATGCCCCAAGGTATCGTCTTCCCGCTCATCGAGCACCTGTTGCCTGCGCGCTGGCGCAAACGCGATGCCGGGACTGCTTGAGGGCCGCGGCATCACCGTCCGCTTCGGCGGGCTGACCGCGTTGAAGGGTGTGGACTTCGGCGTGGCGCCTGGCGAAGTGCTGAGCGTGATCGGCCCGAACGGCGCCGGCAAGACGACGCTCTTCAACGTCATCACTGGACGTGTCCGGCCGACCGAGGGCAGCGTCATGTTTCGGGGCGAGGCGATCCACCGCCTGCCGCCGTTTCGCGTCGCCCGCCTGGGCATCGTACGGACGTTTCAGAAGACCGAGGTGTTTGCTTCGTTGCCGCTCATGGACGGCGTCGCGGCTGGTGCACTGGCGCGGGACGATCCAGATCCATCCGCGCGGGCGCGCGAGGCGTTGGAGACCGTTGGTCTCCTCGGCAAGGCGGCGCTCACTGCAGGGCAGCTCTCGTATGGCGACCAGCGCCTGCTCGAACTCGCCCAGGCACTTGCTGTCGCGCCGGCCGTGCTGTTGCTCGACGAACCGGCCTCGGGCATGAATCACCAGGAGAGCGCGCATATCGTCCGACTGATCGGCGAGCTGCGCGACAAGGGGCTCGCTGTCATTCTAGTAGAGCACAACATGCACGTCGTGATGACGATTTCGGATCGCGTCATGGTCATCAACTACGGGGAGAAGATCGCGGAGGGCTCGCCGGCAGCCGTCCGTGGCGACCCGCGCGTGATCGAGGCGTATCTGGGACGCCAGCAAGGCAGCGATGCTGATCCTCGATAACATCACGCTACATCGGGGGACGACGCGCGTGCTCGATAGCGTGTCACTCGCCGTGAACGAGGGGGAGCTCGTTGCGCTGATCGGCGCAAACGGAGCCGGGAAGACCACGGTATTGCGGACGATCTCCGGCATCCTCGTCCCGAGTGCTGGCACCGTCACGTTTCGGGGCAGACCCATCCATGGTGTCGAACCGGACGTGATCGTTCGGCTCGGCATAGCGCATTGTCCCGAGGAGCGCAAGATCTGGCCGCAGATGACGGTGCAGGAGCACCTCGAGTTGGGCGCCTTCGTGCGCACCGACTCCGACGAGGTGGCGCAGGACATGTCGCGGATCTTCGATACGTTCCCGATCCTCAAGGAACGACGCGAGCAGCTCGCCGGGACCCTGTCTGGCGGACAGCAGCAGATGCTGGCCATCGGGCGCGCACTGATGTCGAGACCCGCACTGATCCTGTTCGACGAGCCGTCGCTCGGGCTTGCACCGATCATGGTGGAGACGATCGGTACCATGATCGCCGGTATCCGCGAACGGGGTACCACGGTGTTGCTCGTCGAGCAGAACGCGGCGCTGGCGCTTCGCCTGGCCGATCGTGCATACGTGCTGGAGACAGGTCGCGTGACGCTTGAGGGACGCGCGAGCGACCTCGTCTCCAACCCCGAAGTCCACCGGGCATATCTCGGCGGATGACCCTGGTACGCAGCAAGGAGTCGCAATGAAGCGAGAAGTGATTATCACACCCGGCGCGCCGGCGCCGATGGCACATTACTGTCAGGGTGTGCTTGCGGGAGAGACCCTGTATGCGGCCGGGCAGATCGCGTCGGATTACAAGACCGGCGTTGCACCTGAGGCGCGCCAGGATCCGGCCTTTCCATACTACGGCTCGGACATCCAGAAGCAGGCACGCTACATTCTCCAGAACCTCCGGAGCGTGTTCGAGACGGCGGGCTGTGCCCTTGCCGACGTCGTGAAGTCGCAGGTCTTCATGACGGATCTCGCCGACTTCTTCTATTTCGACCAGGTGTGGAAGGAGTTCTTCCCATCGCCTCCGCCACGCACTACCGTGCAGGTCGGCGGTTTGCTCGTGCCGGGGTGTCGCGTCGAAATCGACCTGATCGGGGTACGCCCCGGTGTCGAGCGGCAAATCATTACCGGAACAGCGACGCCGACACCGATGGCTCACTACTGCCAGGGTGTGCTGGCCGGAGATACCCTGTATGCGGCGGGGCAGATCGCGTCGGATTATCGGACCGGCGTTCCGAAAGAGGCACGTCGGAATCCGGCATTCCCCTACTACGCGTCGGATATCGAACGACAGACGCGGTACGTACTCGAGAACATCGCGTCCGTCTATCAAGCCGCCGGGTGCAAGCTATCCGATACGGTCAAGGCGCAGGTGTTCCTGACCGATCTCGATGATTTCGCCCAGTTCAACGCGGTCTGGCGGGAATTCTTTCCGTCCCCCCCACCGCGCACGACCGTCCAGGTCGGCGCCTTGCTCGTCCCGGGTTGCCGTATCGAGATCGATCTCACCGCAGTCCGGGGTGGCGTCGTGCGCAGGCTGATCGAGACACCGGATTCACCCACCCCAATGGCTCATTATGCGCAGGGCATGCTGGTGGGTGAGACGCTCTACGTTGCGGGCCAGCTCGCCGCGGACGCAACAACAGGCGTCGCAGCGGAAGCACGTCAGGATCCGGCCTTTCCGTATTACGGATCGAACATCCAGAAGCAGACGCGCTACGTCCTGCGGAATATCCGAGGCGTACTCGAGTCTGCGGGAATGTCGTTCGCGGATGTGGTGAAGTCGCAGGTGTTCCTGACCGATCTCGATGATTTTTATTATTTCGACCAGGTCTGGAAGGAGTTCTTTCCTTCACCCCCACCCCGCACTACGCTGAAGGTGCCCGGGTTACTGGTGCCGGGGTGCCGGGTAGAGGTCGATCTGCTCGCCTGCAAGGCGTAGCACGGCGGCTCGTTCCGGCATCAGCGACCGCTCGGGCAACGCGGACCCGGGGCAGCACCCTGCGCAGCGACTTCCACAACGAAGTCGTTCCGGGGCAGATGGCTGATACGGTTGTGCAGTACGCCGCGAGCTGGGTCAACGCGCCGCGCAGGGAGCGCCATCCGGGAGACGTGTGCGGTGGGCCGACGTGCCGACGCTCTCACGGATGAACTGATCCGGGGTCATTCCCCGCCGCCGCAAACCGCGGGAACAGGACGTTGTTCTCGAGGTGGATGTGCTCCATCAGATCCTCGGCGAGTCGTGCGGTGCTCGCGTAGAGCGCGGCCCACGAGCGGCACGCGCCGGGCGGCAGCGTGAAGTCGTCGGTCAGCGTCTCGATCC
>JADLEZ010000204.1 GCA_020845855.1 Burkholderiales bacterium | reverse complement strand
CACGATGCGATAGTCGACCGCGTTCGCCCGGCGCAAGAGCGTGTTGCGCGCGTGGTCCAGCGTGGCGTACTCCGTGCGCTCGGTCATCGGGTTGGTCCAGTCGACATACTCGCCCTTACGCTTTTGCTGGATCACGAACACCTCGCGCGCGATGGTCATGTCAGTGGCACATCGGTCGGCGCGCTGCTACTCGCGAGCAACGCTGCGTTGCGCTCGCGTACCCACTCGATGAATGCGAGCACGCGCGGGTCCGGATCGGTATCGATGGTGTCGTCGATCGTCACGTCGAATGCCCAACGCACGATGCCCCAGCCCACCCGCGCGTATTCCAGCGTGCCCTTGATCCGGCGGTAGTCGATCTCGTCCATCTATCGCGCGAGGATCGCCGTGGCGATGCCGAAACCGATCGCGCCCGCGAGCACGAGCAACAGGATGGCGAGCGCGAGCCCGACCCACTTGAGCCACGGCGGGAATCCGTAGGAGTCCATGGCCTAGTCCGGGGTCCAGTCCCAGCGCACGCGGAAGGCGCGATCGCCGTAGTCGCCGGAGTGCCGGCCGAACACCCGCCCGCCAGAGACATGCAAATCGGTGCTGTTGCCCGCGGCCTTCGCGCTCACGCCGCGCTGCACGCCGTCCGGCGGGAACGACTGATCGCTCGTAATCTCGATCTGACTCGCGCCGTCGTCGACGTTCGCCGACACCCGCCCCGGTCCGGGGACGGTCAGGGCGAATACCGCACCGGCCGCCGCGAAACGCCATGTCCCCGTCCCGACCGTAACGCCTGGGACTGCCGCACCGAAGTCTATCGCGACCGGCAGCGGCGGCGCAGGCGGCGCAGGCGGCGCATCGAACTGCGCGGCAACCTCGTCATAGCGTGCGCGCGTGCGCTCGGAGAGCACGATCCGGTAGGGATGGTCGGCAAACGCGGGATCGCTCTTGCCGAGGTTGACCCATCCGTGAATGTCGGCCGCTTCCTGCGGCGATAGCGTGATCGTGAGTTTCATCGTGCGGCCCCCGGTCGGCAGGCGATGCGCCTGCGCTCGCGTACCGTGCGGTCGGGATAGCGCCGCGCGTAGGCGGCCGAAACGAATCGCCCGGTCACCGCCGAACGGTAGACAGTGATCGTCATCATCCTCATGATTTGCCTCCGCGCCGCGCCTCGAGCTCGCGCTGGACCATCGCCGCCGCGTTGCTATCGACCGTGCCGCCGAACGAGAATCCAGTCTGGTCGCGGAACGTGTTCACCAGCCCCATCACGATCGCGGTCAGCAGCACCATCAGCGCCGGGTCGGGCGTCGTGCCGTGCGACAGCCACATTTGCGCACCCGTGAGCACGCCCACGACGATCGCTGCGACCCCGAGCCCCCATTGGGTGAACGACACTTGCCGCATGCGCAGCGCCCACCCCTGTGGCGTATCGGCGCGCTTTGCCGCGCGGTCGAAACTGTCGTCACTCGCCTTGCGTGCGCCCGCGTCAAGCTCGGCGATCTTCGCCAACAGCGGCGCCATCCGATCAAGGAATGCAAGCGCGTCATCTTCGACCTGTTGCACCGTAGCCGGCGCTGCTTCCGCGAGCTTGCCGACCGCCTGAATCGCGCTGCGATCGTCGGCCACCGGCACCCCGACCGCCGCGCCGATCTGCCCGAATAGCTGCTGCGTGAACTGCGCGGCAACCTCGGGATCGGAACCAGTCGCTCGTTGAATGGCCGACTGCGCCTTGCCCGAGAACATTTGCAGCACGGTCGGTAGGAGTGTGCTCAGGATGAGCGGTGCCATGCGTCCCTCCACGTTGGTAGATACGGGCTCGTCGAACCGAGGCTCGCGTTCCTCGGTCGCGTTGCCGGCTTGCAGCCCCTCGGCCAAACGGCGAGCGACGAACGCCGCCGCTTCCGCCTTGGTTACCTTGCCGTCGTTGTTTTGATCGAGCGCCTTGTTTTGCGAGTACGCGGCCGATGGCGTCTCGAAAATCACATGATCGTCGGGCTCCTCGCGCGCAGCCGGCCAGAGCACGACCATGTACCAGCTCGCCAAGGTCGGCGCGGTGGTCGCGGCGTAGCGCGCGAAGTAGCGCTCTACGTAGTCCAACTGCTCGATCGCCGACATGGCGCGCAATGCTTCGACCGTCGTGTTTAGCTCGCGCGCTGTCGCCGGCATGAACTGGATTAGCCCGGTCGCACCCGACTGCGTATTGACCGCGGTCGGATTCAGCCGCGATTCGAAATGCATGATCGCCATGAGCCACGATGCATCGACGCGTAGTCGCTGCGCCATGCGCAGCACCCGCACGCGGAATGCGCTATCGACCAACGCGCCCCAGGCGAGGGTGCTCATTTAGGCGGCCCCATTATCTCGCGTTCGCGTCGCCAACGCTCGCGACGCGCCTGCTCTCGCGCGTCCGCATCGCGTTCCGCCTGCCACTTCTCTAGCGCCTCGATGCGTGCATCCTGCCGCACCTCGCGCACGATGCCGCCGACGACCGCACCCGCTACCGCCGTCCCGGCGAGCAGGAATACGCCGATCGTGCGCCAGATCGTGCGCAAGTCGCGGCCGGTTACATCGTCGTCCACGCTCAATCGTCGCCTTCCGTCGTCGATTTCCGCCACTCTTCTAGGCGCGTGATTCGCACATCATGTTTATGGATGTCGTCGAGCAGTAAATCTTTGACCGTCGTCAACTGTCGACCGAACGCGCCGAATTGCGTTTCAGCTTTCGCGTTTTGCTCATCGAGTTTGTGGATTACTCCGAGCGCCAGATAGCAGATCACGCCAATCAATGCTGTTCCGGTGGCGCCGAACGCCCAGAGTAGAAAATTGATCACCGTGTCGTTGGTGAAAAAGCTTTCACTCATTTAGTTTGTTCCTCGGCATTTTATGTAACCAGGAAAAAACGTGACGGCGCCGACGAGCCCGGCGCCGCCGCTCCCCCTCCAGTAATGGCAGCACTCAGCAGCGCACCGCGCAAACAGCCGATATATGGATCAGCCAATAAAGTGTTGATCTCCTCGGCATCGAGTACGCGATTCCACACTCGCAGATTGTCGAGTCCTCCGGTGAACCGTTGGTCGGCGTTGTCCCACCCGAAATAATTGTTCGTGGTCCCTATCGCCGCTGAATTGCCGGACTGCGCTGCGGCCTCTCTGCCGTTAAGACCGTAACCACTCCAATACGCCGTATAGTCGCTCGGCGTAGTGCTATAGCACCCGCCCGCACCGGTAATGACAAACACTAGCGGCACATTCGAAGACAAGATCGGTGGACCTAGCCACCCAACTACCCGCCCGCTCGACTGCCAGGGGCCGCAAGACAACCTACCGTAAGTTGATGTGTCCAGCGTTGATTGGTCAACGCGCAGCACGAAGAACGATTTAGTCGATGGCGAGCCACCATTCGGGAACAACTGCATGATCCCATCGGCACTAGAACCGCCGCTGTGCTGCTCAACCCAGGACACGGTGAATGGTTGCGTACCGCTAGCGAGAAAGCGATTGCTAGAGCCAAGATCGACTTGCGCCGCGCCCCCCGGCATGTTCCAGCAACGACCCCATGCAGCCGCCGATACACTCAAGCCTGCGCCCGAGGCATAAGGCCCGCGCAACACATCTACCGGACTGATGCCGTTGCACGGAAACCAGCAAGACTGGTCGCGCAAAATCCGATGCCCGAATTGCGGCAACACGATCGCTGGTCGGCGTCGGAACGTGGGCATGCTCTCTCTTATCCGTATTTCACGCCGGTATATTTCCAGACGTGATTGCCCGCCGTGCTGTTGAGAGCGACGCCGGTGTTATGGGCAACAAACAATCCCCAATACTGCGGCATTACGCCGCCGAATAAAGTAGCCACGCTGAACGGCGCGATGTAATACCCACGATCACTCGTCGTGCTATCCACTATGGCAGTAGCACCTAGCTGCGCGGTCGTTTGCAAGACGCCATTCGACGCAAACGTCTCGGCACTGTCAACGCCATCCAGTACGTCCACCGCCGTGGTGCCGAGCGACGTATGCGATCCCCAAACATATACGTTGATCGATGTGTTCGCCGTTGGCGCCGTGCCCACGGTAACGAGCCCCTGCACCAACGCATCGATGAACAAGTTCACCGTATTGTTGATCTCGTTGCTTTCTCGCCCAGCAAGGAAGCTCGCCGACGATGCGAGCGAAGCAAGCCCGATCGTAATATCTGTCGGCCCGGTATAAACGAGTCCTGTTGCCATTTCAGTACCCCTTGTTAACTGCGACGAGATCAGCCTTGCCCGCGCTAGCATGCCACTCAAATCCCAGCCGGTCCATCTTGTTTGCGGTAGTCGTTAATGTTGGGCTCGGCGTATCAGTCGAAAACCGCAAATTCGCGCCAGCGGTGAACGTGCGGTTTCCGGTGCCGTCCTGAGTCAGGCGCACGCGGATCACCTGTCCATCCGCGCCATTGGTAATGTTGAGCGTGATATTGCCCGTCAGCGTGCCAACGTTGACAACTACGATTGCGTACTCAGCGCACGCCGCGAGATCGATCGTGAGACTCGCAGCGTACGCGGGCGACAATACGATGAATGCCGGCGTACTGCCGAAGTCGAAGATGCCATTTGCGCCGAAGCGGCGATCCTCCCAATTGGAAACAACTCCAGACGCCGCCGTAATCAACGCGACTCGGCCATACGTCGCGTTGTCATTCCAATT
>JADLEZ010000203.1 GCA_020845855.1 Burkholderiales bacterium | reverse complement strand
CGAGCGCGATCATGGCGGCCGCGGCAAACAGGCTTGCGCGTTGAGTCATGTGCACATCTCCCCTTAATGGTCACGCGACGTGGCAGCGGCACGCATTATGCAAGTGCCGTGCCGTGCCCTACGAATCAACCGCTTGCGGTCGGACTTGCACCTGAATCTTTGTCGGACTGTAAGGTTTTTCGACGGATCATTTCTTAAGCTTAAGATTCTGCCGGGTGCTGCCGAGGTTGCCGATACCAAGCCGTTCCCCCATGCGGCGACGCATTTCCTTGCGAAGATGACCATACATGACTATCATCAGACTATGAACGAAGTGCGTATCGCCGACCTGAAGAGCCGCCTGAGCGAGCATTTGCGCAAGGTGCGAGCTGGCCGCTCGCTGACGATTCTCGACCGTGACACCCCGATCGCGCGGATCGTCCCCTGGCAGGCGGGCGAGGGCACTCTCAGGCTTCGGCCACCCCTGTCCGGGTCACCCAAACTCCAGCGCGTTCAGCTTCCGCCGGCGCTGCGGCTGCGCGGGGATGTCGTCAAACTCCTCATGGAGGAGCGGCAGGGCGATCGGTGATCGCGTACCTCGATTCCTCGGTCCTGTTGCGCGTCGTTCTCGGTCAGCATGACGCCCTGCGAGAGTGGGGGCGCGTCACGCAGGGCGTCGCCTCGGCGCTCGTCGAGGTCGAGTGCCTGCGAACGCTCGACCGCCTGCGTCTGGCCGAACGGCTCTCCGACGACGTGATCGCCGAAAGACGCGAGGCGGTGTACCGGTTGCTGGAAGCGATGGAGATCGTCGAGCTGACGCACGCGGTGCTGTCGCGGGCAGCGCAACCGCTGCCGACAGCGCTCGGAACCTTGGACGCCATGCATCTGGCCACGGCGTTGCTTTGGAAGGAACAAACGGGAAAAGCGCTGTCGATGGCGACGCACGACGCTGCATTGGCGGTTGCCGCGAAGGCAAGCGGGCTGCGTGTGATCGGAACCTGAAGGCGCGCACGCTGCGCTCGCGGGGACGCGCTTCATCAGTTGGAAGAGCCCCGGGCTTCGGGCGCAACTCACGCGACCGGCGGCGTTGTCTTCAGCGGACGCTGCGCAGCAGCAGCGCGTTGCCGACCACCAAAACCGACGACAGGCTCATCGCCACCGCGGCGATCAGGGGAGAGAGCAGCAGACCGAAAGCCGGGTACAGCACGCCGGCCGCGACCGGCACGCCGAGCGCGTTGTAGACGAGCGCGAAGCCCGGGTTCGACCTGCAGACGCTGTGCTTCGACCACGGCAACGAGCTGCCCTACGCGCTGTTCCTGCCGACTTACGCGGCGACCGCGTGGTACCACCAGGCGCTGTACCCGAGATGCAGAAGAAGCGAAGAAGCCGCTGCGCGACGTGATCGCGCAGGCCGAGGCGTTCGCACTCGGCGCCTACGCGAGCGGCATCAACCGCGTCCTGAAAGGCACCTTGAAGTACGACGACGATGCGCCCTACGTCGTGCACGCGCCGATCTGGGACAAGTGGACGTGGAAGGGCTTCGAGAACAAGTACGTCAGCATCGGCGCGATGCTGCGCCGCGCGATGCACTCGAACCAGCACATGCGCATCTACGTGGCGAGCGGCTACTACGACCTCGCGACGCCGCACGCCGCGGGCGCCTACACGCTCGCTCACCTCGGCCTGCGCGGCGAGCAGTTCCGCAAGATCAGCGTGAGCTACTTCGAGGCCGGCCACATGATGTGCATCCACGCCCCGTCGCTCGCGCGCATGGCGGGCGAGCTGCGCGCCTTCGTCGGCGCGGCGTGACGGCCGGGCGGCCGCCGCAGCGTTCCCTGCGCACCGCCCGGCGGGCGGCGCGTCCGCATTGCGCCAGCGCAAGGAAGCTCGAAATGCCCGCCTGCGCGCCACCGCGCTGGGCTAAGATGCAAGGCGATCGGCGCCGGACCCGGAAGGTCGGATCGACCTCGAGGACGTGAGCGGCGCTCGGCAGCCGGTTTGGCGGATCTGTCGGTCATGACGCTCGAAGCAGGCTTCAGGATTGGCGCGTGCGACGTGCTCCCGCTCGAAGGGCGGATCGTCACCGCCGCGGGGTCGCTGCGCATCGAGCCCAAGGCGATGGCGGTGCTGCTCGAACTCGCCCGCCACGCCCCCGCGCCGCGCACGCGCCACCAGATCGAGCAAGCGGTCTGGCCGCGCTGCGTCGTCAGCGACGACGCGCTGACGCGCTGCATCGGCCAGATCCGGCGCGCGCTGGGCGACGACGCGCAGTCGCCGCGCCATCTCGAAACGCTGCCCCGGCGCGGCTACCGGCTGCGCAGCGCGCCCGGCGAACGCAGCGCGGGTGCGGCGCGCGCCGAGGTCGAGTCGCTGATCGTGCTGCCGATTCGCCAGCTCACGCCGTCGGCCGACGACTGCCTAGGCGATGGCCTGACCGAACTCCTGATCCTGCGCCTGTGCGCGCTGCGCGGGCTGCGCGTCGTCTCGCGCACGACGGCGATGAGCTTCAAGGCCAGGCCCGCCAGCATCGCCGAGATCGCCGCCGCAACCGGCGTGCAGTGGGTCGTCGAGGGCTCGGTGCTGCAGTCGGGAGACCGCCTTCAGGTCGTCGCCCAGCTCATCGACGCGCGCACCGACGCGCACGTCTGGGCGGCCGACTATCGGCTCGACGTGGGCGAGCTGCTGCCGCTGCAAAACGAGATCGCGTCCAGGCTCGCAGCGGCCATCGGTGTCGAACTCCGCGCCGAGTCGGGCGCCGGCGCGAAGGCGCAGCCGACGCTCGCGCCGCAGGTGATGCGCGACTACCTCCGCGGCCGGCAGCTGATCGCGCTGCGCACGCTGGCGTCGCTCGCCGAAGCGGCGCGCCTGTTCGAAGGCGTCGCCGCCGCGGCCGCCGGCTTCGCGCCGGCCTGGGCGTCGCTCGCCGAGTGCGAGATGCTGCTGGCGCACTACGGCGCGCCCGACGTGCCGCGGCTGGTCGCGCGCAGCCAGCGCCATGCCGAACGGGCGCTGGCGATCGAGCCGGCAAGCGCGATCGCGCTTTCGGCGCGCGCGGCGCTGCGCTTCTTCTTCCTCGGCGACCCGGACGGCGCCGCCGCCGACACGCAGCTCGCGCTCGCGCATTCGCCGAGCCACGCGCTGGCGATGGTCACCGCGGCCAATGTCTGCGCGCAGCGGCGCGACTTCGCCCAAGCGACGCAATGGATGGAAGCGGCGCTGCTCGTCGACCCGCTGGACGTCGGCATGAACATGAACTTCGGCGACCACATGATCCTGCAGCGCCGCTACGGCGACGCGGTCCGCGCCTTTGAGCGCGCGCTCGAGATCGCGCCCGGCCACCGCCCGAGCCTGCTGCGCGCGAGCTGGGCGCATGCGCTGGCCGGCGCGCGCGAGCAGGCGCAGGCGCTGCTCGCGCGCATCGCGCCGGCCGAAGGCGGCGACGCCGCATGGCTCGAGTACGCCGCGCTCGCCGCCGCCGCGGCGGGAGACCGGCAGCTCGCGGCGCAGCACTTCGAGGCGCTCGAACGGCTCGCCGCCGAGCGCCCGGTCGCGCCGTGGGCGCTGGCGCGCGCCGCGGCCGCCGCGGGGCGCCTGGAGGCGGCGATCGTCTGGATCGAGGCCGCCGCGCGCGCGCACTCGAGCTCGCTGCCCTTCGCGCTGCTGACCCCGGCGTTCGACGCCTTGCACGGCGAGGCGCGATTTCTGGCCGTCGCGGGCCGGAGCCCGGTTCGTGCAACTGCGCCGCCTGCGGCGCCTGCGCCAGCGTCCTGAGCGCCCTCGATGCCGGGCAGCGCCGGCCAGGGCACGGTCGGGAATCAAGACGCAGCCAGGCCGGCTTCTCGAGCGCCGGCACCGCCAGGTCCCTCGGCAAACCCTCGGCGTTTCCTCGGAACGAGCGTGCCGCAGCCTCGCAGAATGTCGATCACGGATGCTGGCATGTCCGTGCCCTTGCAGGAGGTCATCGTGAACTCGAAATCCGTTTTATCGCCAGAGGTCGGCCGGCGCTCGTGGGCGCTGTGGGGATGGCTCGCTGCCGCGGCCTTGTTGGCAGCCTTTGCAGGTCCCGCAGGTGCGGAGTTGAAGCCTCCGAGCGTCGAATATCTGGCCGGCGGGAACTCGGGACCGAGTTCGGGCTCGCAGGCCGTGGGTCCGGTGATCTGGAGTTCGAACTTCGACGGCTACAGCTCGGGCGCCGTCTGGACCGACTATGGCCTCAACCGCGCGGCGAGCAGTGTGTACGCGACGAGGGATGTGCCTTCGGTCAACACCTACGTCGTCGCGATGTCGACGTGGACCGACGTGTTGACGCTCTACACGCCCGAAGTGGCCGAGGGGACATGGATCAGCATGCACTTCTCGGTGCGGCTCACCGGCCACATGGAGGCCAGCGGGAGCCCAAATACGAACAGCGCAGCCGGAGTCGACTACAACATGTTTCTGAACCACGAAGGCAGCTTCGTCGTGCAGCCCGAATACAGCCTTGATATCGATGCGTGGAGCGGAAGCAACTCGGAGCAGGACATCGACGTGACCCTCGCTGGCGTGATCAGGGCACCGAACGGCCACGCCTTCAATCTGATCAGCACGCTCGGCACGCTCTCCGAGCTCAACCTCTGGGGCCCGCCGGGCTGGGCGAGCGCGCAGTCGGCATTCGGCGAGTCGGCGCAGTGGCTGGGCGGGAGCGTCTGGATCGACGACAGCGGCCCGGTGTCTGACTACACGATCACCTCGGGATCGGGCTTCGACTATCGCATCTCCGCGGTGCCCGAGCCGGCGAGCGCATCGCTCCTTGCGTTGGGTCTTGCGGCGATGGTGGCCGCGGCGCGAAGGCGCCGCCGCGCGCCGGGCCAGGAGCACGGGTGCTGAATCGCACGCAGACTCGCATGCCTGCGTCGATCCAGACCACCCGCGAGACGATGCAGCGCTACTTCGAGTCGGATCACCGGGACACCGGGACGATGTCGGACGATGTCGTCTTCACCCTGATGGCGACCGGCGAGGAGCATCGCGGGCCCGAAGCCGTCGTCGCGATGCTCGAGGCCTTCTACGATCTCGCGTTCGATGCGACGGCCCAGCCTCGCGTCACGCTCTTCGGTGAGCGCAACGCCTGCTGGGAGGGCGAGTTCGTCGGCCGCCACATCGCACGACGCTGCATTGGCGGTCGCCGCGAAGGCAAGCGGGCTGCGTGTGATCGGAACCTGAAGGCGCGCACGCTGCGCTCGCGGGGGCGCGCTTCATCAGGTGGAAGGGCCCCGCGCTTCGCGCACATCTCGCGCGACCGGCGTCGTTACCCTCAGTGGACGCTACGCAGCCGCAGCGCGTTGCCGACCACCGAGACCGACGACAGGCTCATCGCTACCGCGGCGATCAGGGGAGACAGCAGGAGGCCGAAGGCCGGGTACAGCACGCCGGCCGCGACCGGCACGCCGAGCGCGTTGTAGACGAGCGCGAAGCCCAGGTTCTGCCACATGTTGCGCACGGTCTCGCGCGACAGCGCGCGCGCGCGCACGATGCCGACGAGGTCGCCCTTGACGAGTGTGACGTGCCCGGCGTTCATCGCGACATCGGTGCCGGTGCCCATCGCGATGCCGACGTCGGCCTTGGCGAGCGCGGGCGCGTCGTTGATGCCGTCGCCGGCCATCGCCACGCGCCGCCCTTCGGCCTGCAGGCGCGACACCAGCGCCACCTTGTCCTGCGGCTTGACCTCGCCGATCACCTCGTCGATGGCCAGTTGCTTGGCCACCGAGCGCGCCGTCGTCCAGCCGTCGCCGGTGGCCATCACGATGCGCACGCCGTGGCGGTGCAGGGTCGAGATCGCGTCCGCGGTCGTCGGCTTGATCGGATCGCTGACGGCAAGGAGCCCCATGAGCCGGCCGTCGGCGGCGAGGAACATGACACTCGCCCCGCGCCCGCGCAACGCTTCGGCGTCGCGCTCGAGCGCCTGCCACGCCACACCGTGCGCCTGCATCAGCGCGGTGTTGCCGATCAGCACGTCGCGGCCCTCGACGCGTCCGCTGACGCCGATGCCGCTCGCGCTCTCGAACGTCTCGGGCGTGGCGAGCGCAAGGCCGCGCCGGCGCGCCTCGTCGACGATCGCGTGGGCAAGCGGATGCTCGGACCCCTGGTCGAGGCTCGCCGCGAGGCGCAGCACGTCCGCTTCGGTGTATCCGTCCGCCGCCACCGCCCGATCGAACGCGGGCCGGCCCTGCGTCAGCGTGCCCGTCTTGTCCACCACGAGGGTGTCGATCTTGCGCATGGCTTCGATGGCGGCGGCGTCCCGGAACAGGATGCCTTGCGTCGCACCCTTGCCGGTCGCCACCATGATGGACATCGGGGTGGCGAGGCCGAGCGCGCAGGGACACGCGATGATCAGCACGGACAGCGCGTTGATCGTCCCGT
>JADLEZ010000202.1 GCA_020845855.1 Burkholderiales bacterium | reverse complement strand
CGATCACCTGCTGCACCGCCGCCGCCCGAAACTCCGGCGTGTAACTCCGATTCACTCGCTTCATGTCGAACCTCCACAAGGTCAAAATACCATCCCTCGTGGCGTCCATTTTTCGGGTACCAGATCACCGCGCGTTGCTACGCGCGATCGAGCGCCACGACGGACGGCGCGCAGGCGAGGTCGCGCGGCGCCACTGCCTGCGCGCGCGCAACGATCTGCTGGAGCGGATGCGCTGACCTGGTTGCGGGGGGCTGCAACCGGACCCGTCTACACGTTCAATCCCGTCTCGGCGAAGGAGATCAGGGTTTCGAGATTCGGCTACGCCAATACCCGGGCCGCCGTGAGTGGTGCGCGACCGCAAACACCACGATGCCATCGGCCTCAGGCCGATAGACAACGGAAAACGGGAAGTTCCTGACGACAACTCGCCGAACGTTGGGTTCCGAGGGCGAACCCGAGAGAGGAAAAGTCAGCGCGCGAGCGGTCGCTTCCTCGACAGCCACAGTGAAGCGGGCTCCCTGCCCAGGCGCGACCTGATTGCAATAGACGACCTCAGCAAGAAACTCCGCCCGCGCCGGCGCGACGAATCGGACGCGCTTCACCGAGCGATGCGCTTCGCCTCGGCGAATACATCCTCAGCCGGGAAGGCTTGCAGCTCGCCGCGATCGTAGGCAGCTACACGCTCCTCGATTTCTCGGTTCCACGCGGCTTCGACTTCGGACAGGGTGCCCTGAAGTGATTCGAGCAACACTTCCGCAAGCCGTGCGCGATCGTCAACTGAGAGCGATCGCGCTTGTTTTTCAAGGTCCGAGAGGGACGCGGCCATAGTTCTACCTCTAAGCGAACTGTGAGCGTATTTTACTACGCGCGGCCAGAATCGGAAATCTGATGGCAGCAGTTGGCCGGGTCAACCTCGCAGAAGCCGATAAAGAAGGCGCGCTACGACATCGAGGCCGCGCGCCAGTCGGTGGCACAGCGTACGCGCGGCGCCTGGCTGGGCGCCACCAGCGGACTTGCCCGGGTCGATGCGTATCGGCGCGCGGTCGAGTCCGCGCAGACGCGGCTCGACGCGACCACCATCGGCCACGAGGTCGGCGCGCGCACCACGCTCGATCTCTTGAACGCGCAGGCCGATCTGTTTCGCGCGATGCGAGAGCTCTCGCAGGCCAAGTATCAGGTCCTGCTCGCCCGCCTCGCGCTCGCGCGCGCGGCCGGGGAGCTGGGCGACGACGCGCTCGCCGCGGTCAACGCGAATCTCACGCGACGCTGAACGAAGACGCCGCGACTGGTGCTCCTCGGGCGTGTTCGGGCCCGGACTTCCCGGCGTTGGTGGCGGCGTATCGTACCGACCCGCAGCCGGGAGCGCTTGTTCGGACTCCGGTGCGGCGCGCAGCCACGAGCGTGCGCCTTGCTGGCCGAATCGCTCGCCATCTGCGTCCACTCAGGAACGCCGGATTCCCAACGGCCGAAGCAGCCGGGCGCGCACTGTCCGACGAATCGGACGTGCGCGCGTGGGTGGACGAGGTGGCCGGCGCTATTCCTGATCCGCTTCCAGCATCTTGATAGCTCCCGTCGCGAAGCCCGCGTTCAGCATGCGGTTGGTCGTCTCCGGAGCATCCTCCGCAAGCATGAAGCCTTCCGCGACGAAGGCGTTCACCGCCTCAGTGACCTTGTAATAGTAGGCAGTGAAGTTGGGATAGCGTTCCTCGATCGACAGCCGCGGATCGCCCGACGCCTCCCGCGCCGCCTTGGTGGTCGGGAACGGAACGCGCTGTCCCGCGGACTCGCAGCCGTCGTTCTCCCCCTGCCCCGCGGCGCGCAGCGCCCAACCCGTGTACGTGTTGAGCGGCACGCGCACCTCGGGCAGGCGCACGCCGGCGATGTCGTTGCCGTCGGCGTCGGTCTTCGGGATCATGTTGTTGTAGATGGGCCCGTGCAGCGGGTTGTTCTGGTATGGCGGCGGCGCGGTCGGCGGATTGAGGTCCATGATGCCCTGGTCGAAGCGCGGGCCGTAGTCGTACCGGTAACGGGTCGTCATGAGGCCGTTGTACGTGACGCCCGGAATCGGCGGGAATCCCATGCCGGCCTGCGGCAGGGGCGGCACCAGCGTGCCGTCGGCGAGGCGCGGCACGCGCGAGTCCGGCGGCGCGATGTTGCGCTCCGCCCAATTCTCCAGGGCGACGAACAGCGCGCGCTGGATCGGCGCCGAATCGAGCGGGTTCAGGAACTGCTGGCAGCTGCCGCGGCTGTTGCCGTTGCCTGCACCGTGCTGCATGCTCGACACGAGGTACAGCCGCGCCATCGGATGCCCCGGCAGGTCCACGGCGCCTTTGGTGTCGGTGTGGAACAGCGAGGCGGCCTTCACCCAGTACTCGTTCGCCGAGTAGATCTCCATCGCGAACGGGCAGGTGTTGGTGGCCGTGCACTTGTCGTAGCGGCCCGCCGTCTTCCCGGTGATGTGATCGGTCGTGCTCTCGTTGGCGAACGGGAAGATGCCTTCGGCGTACAGGTGATCCTGCCGGTTGCGCTCGGTGCGGGCGGGCTGCGAAAAGCGCAGGTTGAGGTTGAGCCCGTCGGCGGCCGCGATCCACTGCATGTGGCCGTCGAACACCTTCTGCCCCGTTTCCGCCTGATTGAAGCCCAGGTTGCGGAAATCGTTGAGCAGGCGGCCGGGCTGCGACAGCACCTCGGTGTACACGCGCCGCACGTCGCCCGCGAGCGGATTGGCGTTGCCCGAGTCGTCCGCGGTCCGGTAGCGCAGCCAGGCGACGAAGTCGCGCACGGCGGCAAACCCGATGCCGTTGACCTTCGGATCCTTTGCCGTGTAGCTGAACTCGTAGATGTCGGCCAGGTTGAACGCGGTGCCGGCAGGCAGGAGCCTGATCTGCGTCTCGCTCACGTACTCCCACCCCGTCGATGGAATGACCTGCGGAACGTCGTTCAGGAGCTTGCGCGTGGTCAGGACCGCCTTCGACTTGTCGAGCGACGCCGCCGCGTAGGTGAGCGTGTACGTCTGCGTCGTCGCGTTGCCCATCACGAAGTATTCGTACGAGGGGCCGGTGATCGACGAGCCGTCGGGGTTTCTGGCCGTCGGCAGATTGATGATCGAGTTGAAGTTCGCGGTGCTGGTGCCGGCGGAGAAGTCCCAGCCGCTGAAAGCGATCGTGTACCCGCGCGGCATCAGGAAGGACCTGGCGAGCGCGTCGGCGTCGGTCACGGCGCCGGGGTCGTTGCCGCCCACGCCACGGTTGAAACCGCCGATCAGCTTGCGGCCGCGGTTGGGCGGCTCGTACAGGATTTTGTGGTTGCCGTTCGCAAGCTCGATCGGCTTCAGGATATAGAACGTGTGCGAGTACTCGACCATCCCGCTCGCGTTGCGGGGTGCGAGCTGGATATCGACGATCACCGCGTTCTTCGGATCGTTGGGATCGAGCTCGCCGTAGGCCATGCCGACCAGCTTTTCGTACTGCCCGACACCGGCGAACGAGTAGCCGCCGAAGGTCGGTGACTCCTTGCTCGTCACCTCGAACTTGACCAGGCGCGCGTCGGCTGCCGACGCGACGAGTGCGACGGCTGCGGCGAGTACGCCGCCGGCGTACAGCGATCTGCGCCGCGAGCCCGGCGCGGGACGATTGCCAATACCCATGGTGCCCCTCCTCTTGGGTGTTTGGGTCTCGTTGTCGTTTTGAAGAATGCGAGACCGGCTGGTGTGTGCCGCGCCCGTGACCGTGGGCTTGCGGGCTTCCTCCTCCAACGCGTTTGAATCGACTCAAACGTAGAGCGATATTACTCCCGAAGCCGCCGGAAGGGGATAGCGGCGAGCCGGGTTTTACCCTTCTCGTGCGCGCGAGTCCTCGCGCCACCGGAGCCTGGTGCCCGTGCGGCGCTTGCTCGGCGGCAATGGCGGCGCGCGGCGCAGTTGTGGTGGCTCGACGAGCCCGCGTGGCGCGAGGCGGCGTCGAGTGCTACTGCCGGCTGGTCGCCTCAGCGCAACGACAGCGGGCTAGTGGCACGGGCTTCACAGGGGAGAGCAAAGGCTCACCGCATCCGCGCCGTAGCCTTCGGCCACGTAGCCGCGCGCGATCATCTGCGCCTTGGTCGCCGCCTCGGTCGTGTAGCGGTGATTGGAATCGGCGCGATTGTTCCACAGCCGGTAGACCGGGATCCAGTTGTTGGGGCAAGCGCCGTCGGAGCTCGGCAGCGCGACAGCGAACGCTTCGGGAGTTTCGAGAATGTAGCCGCTGTAGTTCGGATCGACGCCGATCCGTGCCGCGATGGCGTTGCACTCGGCTTTGGAGGCCGAGAAGAAATGCGAGTTGCCGTGCTCGGGCGGGATGTAATAACGGCACACGTCATTCAGAAAGCCGAGCGAGATCGGCCACACCTGGAACGACTTGCCGGTGCGCGCCCAGCCGGCGATGCGGCCCGAGTCGAGCGCGTCGATGTCGGGCGCGAGGTCGGTGACGAAGTAGTGGTCGAGGTCGGCGTGGTAGTACTCAAAGGCGATGACCGGCACCACCGGCAGGGAGAGGTTGACGCCGCCGAAGTTGGTGGGGCTATTGTCGCGAATCGGGGCGCCGCTGCGGTACGCGGCGGAAAACCCATCGCGCGGCAGCGGACCGAAGGTCCAGCTGTCGCTGCCGAAGGTGATGGTGCCGCCTTCCGCCGGCAGAAACTGGTCCGGCATGAGGTAGTCCGGGACGAGCTGCTTGAACTCGGGAAACCGCGCAGGGACGGCGAGGTAGCCCTGGGTCGCGACCAGCACCGCGCGGTTGGCGGTGGCAGTCCCCGGCAGGTCGCTGGGGAATGTGTACGTCTTCGTGCGCCCGTCGCGGCTGACCGCCAGCGTCCGGCCGGCGAGGCCTTGGCCGTTCTGGCCGTCGGCTTCCCGAAGCTGCACGAACTGCACTGTGCCGTCCGCGTTGGAGAACACCTGCGTGACCTCGAACGCGGCGGAGGCGGCGAGCGGCGTCGCCGCGAGGAGCCCTGCGAGCCAGCGCGCGGCATTCATGGACGAAGGTTAGACGCGCGCCGGCGCTTGTGCAACCGCGAGAGGACGAAGCGAAGGGCGGTCCGATGGAAAGGCGAAAGTCCTCGGCAGCGACGCGAGTCCTCGTCCAATCTACCTTTGCCGGTACCGGCTCTCCATGCCGGGGGCCTACCTACCGCGACGGCCGGGCCACTGTGAGCCTT
>JADLEZ010000201.1 GCA_020845855.1 Burkholderiales bacterium | reverse complement strand
CGTCGATCAGCACCACCGCGGGCGTCTCGCTGCGGAACGCCTCCCACAGTACGCCGTGCTTGATGTAATGCGCGATGTCGGCGACGTGCTCGTCGCCCAGCTGCGAGTCGCGCAGGCGCGACACCGCATCGTACTCGTACAGCCCCTGCTGCGCCTTGGTGGTCGACTTGATGTGCCACGCGAAAAGCGGCCGGCCCAGCGCGCGCGCCACTTCCTCGGCGAGGAGCGTCTTGCCGGTGCCCGGCTCGCCCTTGATGAGCAGCGGACGCGCGAGCGTGTTCGCCGCGTTCACCGCGAGCTTGAGGTCGTCGGTGGCGACGTAGGTATCGGTGCCTTCGAATCGTGCCAATGAACTACCCTCCGCGCGACGCGCTCCGGTGCTTGCTATGGTACCAGCCATTGCAGGAGCCACAGGGCGGCCATCCCTGCGATCAGCGTCTTGGGCGAGCTCTTCGTGGCGTACGCGACGGCGGTCGCGAGCGTCGCGGCGGCGATCTTGGGGGCCGACCAGGAGACGGCGCCCTCCGCGCTCACGTCGGCCACCATCGGCAGGATGAGCGCGGTGAGCATGGCCGCGGGCACGTACCTGAGGGCGCGCGCCAGGAGCGGCGGGATCGAGCGCTTCGCGAAGACCGCGATGAACGACAGGCGCGAGAAGTAGTTGAGCGCGCCGACCGTGAGGATCACCGTCCAGAGCGTCAACGCGGCTTCCATCGTTCCCTCGCAAGATCGGCGATCGTTCCCACCGCGATACCGATGAGGCCGGCTGCCACCAGGTTGAGCTTCATCGGCAGGTGCGCGAGCGCGAGCACCGCGATGCCCGCGGTGATCGCCGCCAGCACCGACGGCGTGTCCCTGAACAGCGGCGCCACCAGCGCGAGGAAGCACAGCGGCACCGCGAACTCGAGCGACCACGACGTGGGGATCAGGTAGCCGACGAAGAAGCCCGCCGTGCAGGCTACCTGCCACGTCGCCCACAGCGCGACGCCGGATCCCAGGAAATGGCGGGCCGCGGCCTCGCGGTCGTCGTCCATGTGAAAGCGGCGGATCGCGGCGGCGAACGCCTGGTCGGACAGCATGAAGGCGAGCACGCGCTGCCAGTTCACGGGCAGCGGCTTCAGATAGGGTGCGATGGCCGCGCTGTACATCAGGAGACGCAGGCCGAGGACGGTGGTGGTGAGCACGATGACCGCGAACGGCGCGTCCGCGGCGAGCATCTGGGCGGTGACGATCTGCGCCGCGCCGGAGAAGATGATCGCGCTCATGCCGAGCGCCGACAGCCACGTCGCGCCGGCGGCGGCGGCACCCACACCGCAAACCAGCCCGAACGGCACGAGGCCGATGCCGGCGGGCAGCATCTCGAGGAAGCCGTCGCGGAAATCCTTCGAGGCGAGAATGTGGCGCATGAACGAAAAGAGGGGAGGCGGCGGCACCTCCCCTCACGGTCGATTCGATTATAGCGTCGGCGCGCGGTACCATTCCGCGCATGCAAGCGCGGAGGCTCGCCCGATGATCCTACGAACGCTCCTGGTCGCGCTGGCCGCGATCGCCCCGGCGGTTGCCGGCGGGCAGGACTATCCCAGCCGCCCCGTGCGCGTGGTCGTGCCGTTCTCACCCGGCGGCGCGGTCGACGGGCCGATGCGCATGGTCGCGCAGGAACTCGCCAAGCGCTGGGGCCAGCAGGTCGTCGTCGAGAACAAGCCCGGCGCGGGCGCCACCATCGGCACCGAGATGGTCGCCAAGGCGGCCCCCGACGGCTACACGCTGCTGCTCGCGTCGCAGACCAACGCCATCAGCGCGACGCTCTACCAGAAGTTGACGTACGACCCGATCGAGGATTTCGCGCCGATCACGCTCATCGGCCGCGAGCCGGGCGTGCTGGTCGTGCACCCGAGCCTGCCGGTGAAGACGTTTGCCGAGTTCGTCGCCTACGTGAAGGCGCGGCCGGGGCAGGTCGACTATGCCTCGTCCGGCAACGGCAGCGGCCAGCACTTGTTCATGGCCATGCTCGCGTCGATGACCGGCATGAAGCTCTCGCACGTTCCGTACAAGGGCAGCGGCCAGGCGACCGCCGATCTCCTGGGCGGCCAGGTGATGGCGTCGATTCCCGGCACCGCCGGCATGGTCGGTCACATCAAGGGCGGCAAGCTGCGCCCGCTCGCGGTGACCGGCGCGAAGCGATCGCCGCAGCTGCCCGACATTCCGACGGTGATGGAGTCGGGCGTGGCGGGCTACGAAGCGTACGTGTGGATGGGATTGCTCGCCCCGAAGGGGACGCCGGCCGCGGTCATCGACAAGATTTACCGCGACACGCTCGAAGCGCTGAAGGCGAAGGAGGTGCAGGCGTACATGGAGACGGCCGGCATCGAGATCGTGGGCTCGACGCCGGCGGAGTTCGGGGCGTTCTTCCGGCACGAGCGCGACCAGTGGGCGAAGGTCGTGCGCGAGACCGGGGCGAAGGCCGATTAGGTAGCGCTTCATTGCAAATGTGTCATTCCGAGCGCAGCGAGGAATCTCGTTTTTCGCAGGTGCTTGAGGTGTTTGAACAGCAGATCCCTCGCTTCGCTCGGGATGACACTACGTTTGTGAATCGACGATGGATACCGCAGCCAAAGTAACCGGCGTCGAGCACTGGACGCAAAAAGGGGACGTACCCCTTTTTCTCTGGGAGAAGTTCGTCGACTCGCCGGCGGGCAAGCCGGCGGTGCTGTTCGTGCACGGCTCGTCGATGGCGTCGCAGCCCACGTTCGACCTCACCGTGCCCGGCCGTCCCGATTCGTCGGTGATGGACTGGTTCGCGCGCCGCGGCTTCGCGTGCTGGTGCGTGGACATGGAAGGCTACGGCCGCTCGGGCAAGGCGCGCGACATCTACTGCGACATCGCCAACGGCGCCGACGATCTCGCGGCGGCGACGGACTACATCGCGGGTGCGCGCGGCGCGGCAAGCTTCCTGACCTACGGCATCTCGTCGGGCGCGCTGCGGGCGGCGCTGTTCGCGCAGCGGCATCCCGAGCGGGTGGCGCGGCTCGCCCTCGACGCGTTCGTGTGGACCGGCGAAGGCGCGCCGACCCTTGCGCAGCGGCGCCTGAAGCTGCCCGAGTTCCTCGCCACGAAGCGGCGGCCGATCGACCGCGCTTTCGTGCGGTCGATCTTCGCGCGCGACCATCCGGACTGCGCCGAGCCCAGAGTGGTGGACGCGTTCGCCGACGCGATCCTGGCACTCGACGATTCGATGCCCAACGGCACCTACATCGACATGTGCAGCAGGCTGCCGGTGGTCGACCCCGCGAAGATCGCGGCGCCGACCCTCGTGCTGCGCGGCCAGTACGACGGCATCGCCGCCTTCGACGACCTCGTGGAGTTCTGGAAGCGCCTGCCCAATCCCGACAAGCAGTTCTCGGTGCTGGCTGGCATCTCGCACGCGTCCTTCCAGCAGAAGAACTACCTCATGGTGTATCACATCCTGCACGCGTTCTTCACGCAGCCCGCGCCCGCGTATCGATAAGGGTCAGAGCCGATTTTCTGCTTCTTCACGATTGGTGCCACGCCAATGCTGCCGCGCCCGCAGAACGAAAGTCGGATCTGACCCGTGTGGCCGCTCTCGCCGCTGGAAACGACGTGGTGCGCGGCAGCCCTTGCCCTGGGCTACGCGGTGCGGGGCGCCGCGGGATTCGGCTCGGGCGTCATCGCCACTCCGCTGCTCACCTTCGTCCTGCCGCTGTCGACCACCGCGCCGATGATCACGGCGATCGGTCTCATGGTGTCCACGCAGCAGGCGGTCCGCGATTGGCGATTGATCGATTGGCGGCGCATCGTCGTGTTCATCCCCGGGTCGATCGCCGGCGTGGCGCTGGGCTTGCTGATCTTCAAGACGGTCGACCAGGCGGCGCTCGCGCGCTGGCTCGGCGCGTACATACTCGCGTACGCGCTCTACCGCCTGTTCGGCGAGCGCATTCTTGCGCGCCGTATCACCCTTCCGCGCTGGTTGGTCCATCCGCTGGCGGCGATGGGCGGCTTCGTGGCGACGATCTTCGGCGGCCTGGCCGGCCCGATCTACGTCACCTACTTCGATGCGCTCGATCTGTCGAAGGGCGTGTTCCGCGTCACGGTGTCGACCACGCTCCTGATTTTGGGCGTGGTTCGATCGATCGGCTATGTCGCGACGGGCGTGTTCCGCAAGGAGGATGCGATCCTGGTCGCGGCCGCGTTGCTGCCGGTCGCGGCGGGGGTAATCATCGGCGAGCGACTGCACGACAAGCTCGACCCAAAGGCCTTTCGCAAGGGCGTGGGCGTGCTGCTGGCGGCGAGCGGGTTCGGCCTGCTGCTGGTTCGATGAACCTCTACGTCAACCCTTGATGCCGCCGCTCGTCAAGCCGCCTACCACCCGCTCCTGGAACACCGCGATCAGGATGCAGATCGGCACGATGGCGATGACAAGCGCCGCCGACATGAGCGGCCACGGGAACGCGAACTCGCCCTGGTACAGCGTGATGCCCACCGACAGCGTGCGCATGCTGACCCGGTTCATCATGGTGAGCGCCAGCAGGAACTCGTCCCACGCGTTGACGAAGGCGAGGATCGCCGCGGTGAACACGCCGGGCGCCGCCAGCGGCATCACGATCCGAAACAGAGCGCCGACCCGCGAGCAGCCGTCGACCATCGCCGCGGCTTCGAGGTCGGGCGGAATGTCCTGGAAGAATGCGGCCATGACGAGCGTGCACACGGGAAGGGACATCACCGCGTAGGGCAGGATCAGCGCGAGGTACGTGTTCAGCAAGGAGAGCTCCCGCATGAGCTTGAACAGCGGCACCATGAGCGAGATCAGCGGGAACATCGCCACCGCCAGCAGCAGCGACATGATGAGGTTGCGGTACGGCATCCGCAGGCGCGTCAGCGCGTACGCCGCGAGCGCGCCGGCCAGCACGCACAGCGCGGTGGACAGGCTCGCCACCACGAAGCTGTTCCACATGAAGCGCAGGATCGGCTGGGTGGTGAACGCGGTGACGTAGTTGGCGAGCGTGGGCGCGTCGGGCAGCCAGGTGATCGGGCTCCTGATGAGCTCGGTCTCCGTCTTGAAGGAGGTCAGCAGGATCCACACCGCCGGGAAAAAGCCGTTCACCGCGACGACGATCGCCGACAGCCAGACCACCGCGCGCCGATTCAGGGTCATGTGGCGCCCCTTACCCGCTCGTCGCTGCGCGCCTCGCTCCCTCTCCCCGCGTGCGGGGAGAGGGTTGGGGTGAGGGGCGCGCTCACGCCTCTCCTCTCCCGGCACTTCGCCGCGTATAGCGCAGGTACCCCGACGTCGCGGCCATCGAGAACACGAACATGAGCGCCGCCAGCGCCGATCCGTAGCTGAAGTCGAGGAAGTCGAGCGTGACCTTGTGTATGTACATGGCGAGCGTTTCGGTCGACTCGCCCGGCCCGCCGCCGGTCATCGCGTACGGAATGTCGAAGGTCTGGATCGCGGTGATGGTGCGGAAGATGAGCGCCACGAAGATCGCCGGGCGCAGCATCGGCAGGGTGACCTCGACGAACTGCTGCCACGGTGTGGCGCCGTCGACCTCGGCGGCCTCGTACAGCGACTTCGGAATCGCCTGCAGGCCCGCCAGCAGCATGAGCGCCATGAACGACGACGCCTTCCACACGATAGCGATGCTGATCGCGGCAGTGGCGAGCGTGGGGTGCGACAGCCAGGACAGCGGCGCGACGCCGATGCGCGCCAGCAGGTCGTTGACGATGCCGGTCTGGTACTCGAAGAACCAGCGGAAGATGAGGCCCGCGAAGACAAGCGGCAGCGCCCACGGCAGGAGCAATCCCAGCCGCACCGGCCATTTGACGCGAAACGGCCGGTTGGCGAGCAGCGCGAGGCCCATGCCCACGACAAGCGCGCCGGGCACCGTGACCACGACGTAGACGATCGTATGCCCGAGCGAGTACCAGAAGCGGTCGTCGGCGAACGCGCGCTGGTAGTTCGCGGCGCCGACGAACCCCTCGCCGGCCGCAGGGTTGGCGGGGTCGGCGGCGTGCAGGCTGCTCCAGAACAGCGTGCCGATCGGGTACAGCACCACCAGCGCGAGCAATAACGCCGCCGGGAGCAGGAGCAGCGTTCCGAGCGCTCTATCGGAGAGATCCCTGCGTGTGTTCACGACCGCCCTCACCCCGACCCTCTCCCGCAAGCGGGAGAGGGAGTTACGCGTCGCCTCGTCGCCCCTCGCCCCTCGCCCCTCGCCCCGACCCTCTCCCGCAAGCGGGAGAGGGAGCGCTGCGGCAAGCTAGGAGTTCTCCCTCTCCCCGCTCCGCGGGGAGAGGGCCGGGGTGAGGGGTCCGCACCTCACTTGAACAGAGGCTGCAACCGATTCTTCATGTCCGACAACGCGACGTCGGTCGTCTTGGTTCCCGCGAGATACGCGTTCATGTTGCCGCGAATCGCGTCCGACACCTGCGGATACTGCGCGGAGACCGGCCGCGACTTCGCGGTCTCGACCACCGGCAGCGCGTCGGCGAACCACGGGTTCGCCTTCAGCACGTCCGGGTCCTTGTACACGCTCGGGAACACGGGCAGGTGCGAGGCCATGACCGCCTGCATCTTCGACACCTCGGGCGAGGAGAGCCAGCGCGCGAACTTCACCGCCTCCGCCTTGTGCTTCGAGAACGCGGACACCGCGAGCTGCCAGCCGCCGATGCAGGTCGCGCTCTTGCCGCCCTTGTCGTGCGGCAGGATGGTGACGCCGGTCTTGCCCTTGACCCTGGTGTCGGCGTCGTTCTCCACCCGGTTCCAGAAATAGCCCCAGTTCTGCGCGAAGATCACGTTGCCCGCCTGGAAGTCGACGCGGATGCGGTCGGTGGTGAGCTCGGCGATGTTCTTCGGCGTGACCCCGGCCTGCTTCATGCGGCCGAAGAGCTGGAACGGCTGCCGCGCCTCGGGCGTGTCGAGGTTGAGCTTCCCGCCTTTGGTGAGGTCGCTGCCCGCGCCCCACAGCGGGACGAGGTAGGTGCACACCGTGCCCTCGATCGGCGCACCGGCGGTGGCGAAGCCTTGCAGCAGCGGGTTCTTCTCGCCGTCCAGGATGATCCGCGCCGTCTCCATCATCTCGTCCCAGCTCTTGGGCGCCGGCCGCTTGTACTTTTCGAGCAGATCCTTGCGGTAGTAGAGAAACTGCGAGTCGGCGAAGTACGGCAGCGCGACCAGCTTGCCGTTCACCTGGTTCGCCTCCGCGTAGGCCTTCAGGTACGTCGGCAAGATCTTCGCCTTGTCGGCGCCGAGGTAGCCGTCGAGCGGCTCCGCCCAGCCTTGCGCCGCCCACTGCGCCGGGCGGATGACGTCGATCAGGATGACGTCGAGGACCGGGTCCTTCGACGACAGCACCGTCGACAGGTACTGCTGCTGCACCTCCGAGGTGGCGCCACCGACCTCGATTTCGATCTTCACGTTGGGGTTCTTCTTCTGGTACTCGTCGGCGATCTTGCGCATGACGTCGGGGCGCTGCTGGCCGCCGGTGAAGATGCGCAGGGTCGTCTGCTGCGCCCATGCCGGCAGCGCCACCAGCGCGGCGAGCGCGGCCATCGTGACGATCTTCCACGTACGCATAGCGTCCTCCTCCTTTGCGTTTACCAGATTACCAACCGGCACCCCGCACGGCCACGCCCGTGTCGGGGTCGAACAAATGAAAGCGGCTCATGGAAAGCGACACCGGCAACGTCTCGCCCGCGCGCAACGCCGCATCCGGCGGAAAACGGCCGGTCATCTCGCCCGCCTCCGCACTGCCGCCGAGCTTCACCAGTCCCAGCGTGTCGGAGCCCAGCGGCTCGACCAGCATCACCTTCGCGACGACGTGCGCCGCGCCCGGCTCGCCCGACGCGCCCGCGGCGATGTGCTCGGGCCGCAGGCCGAACACGAGCGAGCGGCCGGCGTGGCGCGCGCATTCGCCCGCACGCGCCGCGGGTACCGGCAGGTCCACCGCGCCGGGCAGGTGCAGCGTGCGTCCCGCCTCGCCGACGCGGCACGGCAGGAAGTTCATCGGCGGCGATCCGGTGAACCCGGCGACGAACTTCGCGGCCGGCCGGTTGTAGATGGCGTCGGGCGTGTCGTACTGCACGACCCTGCCGGACTGCAGCACGACGATGCGGTCGGCGAGGGTCATCGCCTCGACCTGGTCGTGCGTGACGTACACGATCGTGTTGCCGAGCTTCTGGTGCAGCTTCTTGATCTCGACCCGCATCTCGGCGCGCAGCAGCGCGTCGAGATTGGACAGCGGCTCGTCGAACAGGAATGCCTTGGGCTGGCGCACGATCGAGCGGCCCATCGCCACGCGCTGGCGCTGTCCTCCCGAGAGCTCGCGCGGCCGGCGGTCGAGGAGATGCCCGATCTGCAGGATGGCCGCGGCCTCGCCGACGCGCGTGCGTATCTCGGCTTCCGGGCGCTTGCGCAGGCGCAGGCCGAAGGCCATGTTTTCGAACACGGTCTTGTGCGGGTACAACGCGTAGTCCTGGAACACCATGGCGATGTCGCGCGCGCGCGGCGGCAGCGCGTTCACCACCGTCCCGCCGATGCCGATCTCGCCTTCGGTGATCTCCTCGAGCCCCGCGATCATGCGCAGGAGCGTGGACTTGCCGCAGCCCGACGGCCCGACGAACACCACGAACTCGCCCGAATCGATCGCAAGGTCGACGCCATGGATGACCTGCGTCGCGCCGTAGCGCTTGACCACGCGGGAGAGCCGGACGTCCGCCATCGCGCCCTCAGGGCTACGGCACGAAGCTCGTCTGCGCGAGGCCGGCGTCGACCACGAGGCTCTGCCCGGTGATCGCGCGCGCCTCGGCGGAGGCGAGGAACAGCGCGGCGCGCGCGACGTCGTCCACCGACACCCGGAACTTGAGGCATTGCGAGTCGAGGTAGCGCTGCTCGTCGGACGGGGTGACCCACAACGCCAGCTGGCGCGCGGTCGCCACCGCGCCGGGCATGATCGAGTTGACGCGGATGTTGCGCTCGCCGTACTCGCGCGCGAGCACGCGGGTGAGCCCCGCGATGGCCGCCTTCGCCGACGCGTACGCCGCGAGGTTGGGACGCCCGCGCAGCCACGCGACCGACCCCAGGTTGATGATCGCCCCGCCGCCCGCGGCCGCCATGCCCGGCGCCACCGCCTGCGCCGCGAAGAAATGGTGGCGCAGGTTGACCGCGAAGTTGTCGTCCCAGTACTCGGGGGTCACCTCCGCGATCTCGTGACGGTCGTCGCGCGCGGCGTTGTTGACCAGCACCGTGACCGGCCCGAACACAGCGGCCGCCTCGGCGATCGCGGCGCGCAAGGCCTCGATGTCGCGGACATCGCACGGGAAGTAACGCACGCGCTCTTCGCCGAGTTCCGCGACCAGGGCGCGCGACGGCGCGTCCGCGATGTCGACGAACGCGACGCGGCAACCTTGCGCGGCGAACTGCGCGACGAACGCGGCGCCGATCCCGGACCCGCCGCCCGAAATGAACACCGCGCGTTCCGCGAGGTCGGGATAGCGGGCGATGGCGGGCGCAGCCATGCGCGATCTATATCACAACCCTGTCGCGCCCGCGTAGAATTCGCGGCATGGACCCACACGTCAACCCGTTCAAGCGCGCGCTCGCTTCCGGCCGCACGCTCTTCGGCGCCTGGCTCATGAGCGGCGCCGCCTCCACCGCCGAAGCGCTCGGAGTCGCCGGCTTCGACTTCCTCGTCGTGGACATGGAGCACACGCCGCTCGAGACGCACCACATGATCGACATGCTGCGCGCGGTGGCCGGCACCCGGGCGTCGCCCATCGTGCGCCTGCCGTGGAACGACATGGTGATGATCAAGCGCGCGCTCGACGGCGGCGCGCAGTCGCTTCTGATGCCGTTCGTGCAGGACGCGGAAGAGGCGCGGCGGGCGGTGAGCTATACGCGTTACCCGCCGCAGGGCGTGCGCGGCGTGGCCGGCATGCATCGCGGCAACCGCTACGGCACCGTGCCCGACTACTTCAAGGCCGGCGACCAGGAGCTGTGCGTGATGGTCCAGATCGAGACCGCCGCGGCGCTCGCGCGCCTTGCGGAAATCGCCGCCGTGCCCGGCATCGATTCCATCTTCATCGGCCCGGCCGATCTTTCGGCGTCGATGGGCCACCTGGGAGACTCCGCCAACGCCGAGGTGCAGAACGCGCTGCGCGGCGCGGCGAGGCAATGCCGGGACTTGGGCAAGCCGGTGGGCATCATCGGCACCAACCCTGACCTCGTCGCGAGGTACGTCGAGTACGGCTACCACTGGATCGCGATCGGCTCCGACATGGCCTTCATGATGAGCCGCGCGCAGGAATGGCTCGCCCGGGCGCGCGGGCTCGCGCCGCCGGAGTCCGCCACCAAGCCGGGGGCGTATTGATGAGCGCAGTGCAGTGCGTGCTCGACGTCCGCGCGTCGCTCGGTGAGAGCCCCGTCTGGTCGGCCCGCGACAAGGCGCTGTACTGGGTCGACATCAACGCGCCGTCGCTCAACAAGTACGAGCCTGCGACCGGCCGCAATACGGTCATGCCGATGCCGGAATCGATCGGTTGCTTCGCATTGCGCCAGCCCTCCGGTTTCCTGGTGGCGCTGCGCAGCGGCATCTGGCTCGCGCGGGCGGACGGCACGCTCGACCGGCGCATCCTCGCCGCACCGTACGACCCGGCGCATCACCGCTTCAACGACGGCCGCTGCGACCCCGCGGGCCGCTTCTTCGTCGGCTACATGAACGAGCGCCGCGACGCCGCCAGCGCGGCGCTGATGCGCATCGATCCCGACGGCCGCATGACGCAGGTGCTCGCCGGCATCACGATCAGCAACGGCCTCGCGTGGAGCCCGGACGGGCGCACGATGTACCATGCCGACACGCCCACGCGCTGCATCCGCGCGTTCGACTACGACGTGGCGACCGGGACCGCGTCGCGGCCGCGCGTGTTCATCCAGTTCCGGGGCGAGAACGATCGGCCCGACGGCGGCGCGGTCGACAGCGCCGGCCACTACTGGAGCGCCTTCTTTCGCGGTGGCAAGGTGGTCAGGGTCTCGCCGGAAGGCAAGATCGTGGCCGAGCACAAGATTCCCTCGATGTGCCCGACCATGTGCGCGTTCGGGGGACCCGACCTGCGCACCGTGTACGTCACGAGCTCGCGGCAGGACCGCGATGCCGAAGAGCTCGAGCGCCTGCCGCAGTCGGGCGGCATTTTCGCGATGAAGGTGGACGTCCCCGGACTTCCCGAGCCCGCGTTCGCGGGATAGTCGTCGTGCGCAAATCGCTTGGCCGCAGCCGCTTTGCGGCGGGCTGACCGATTTGCGCCCGGTGATGTCAGCGCGG
>JADLEZ010000200.1 GCA_020845855.1 Burkholderiales bacterium | reverse complement strand
GCCGCAGCCCCGCCATGCAAACGCTCTACGCGGAGATCCTGCGCGCGGCGGCCAGCGACGCGAGCGTGCTCGTGACCGGCGAGAGCGGCGTCGGCAAGGAGCTCGTGTCGCGCGCGCTGCACGACAACTCGCCGCGCAGCAACGGGCCGTACGTGCCGCTGCACTGCGCGTCGCTGCCCGACACGCTGCTCGACTCGGAGCTCTTCGGCCACGCCAGGGGCGCGTTCTCCGGCGCGGGGGCGGCGCGCGCCGGCCGCTTCGAGGCTGCGAACGGCGGCACGCTGCTGCTGGACGAGATCGGCGAGGTCTCGCTGCCGATGCAGGCGAAGCTGCTGCGCGTCCTGCAGGAGCGCGAGATCGTGCGCCTGGGCGAGAACCACGTGCGCAGGGTCGACGTGCGCGTGATCGCGGCCACGCACCGCGACCTCGCCGCGATGGTGCGGCGTGGCGAGTTCCGCGAGGACCTGTACTACCGGCTGCGCGTCGTGCCGCTGCGCGTGCCGTCGCTGCGGGAGCGGCTCGACGACATCCCGCTGCTCGCGAGCGGCCTGCTCGCCCGACTGGCCGAGCGCTACAAGCGGACGTCGCTGCGCATTTCAGCCGACTCGATGAACGCGCTCGAAGCGTACGACTGGCCGGGCAACGTGCGCCAGCTCTTCAACACGCTGGAATTTGCGGCCGTCCAGTCCGAAGGCCTCCTGATCGAGCCGAGGCACCTGCTGCCCGAGATCCTGGAAGGCGAGCGCGCGCCCGCCGACGCCGCGCGCGGTGTCACGACGGCGCGCTACTACCGGTCGCCCGGTTCCGCGGACGAGGAAAGGCAACGCATTCTCGAGGCCCTCGAAAGCACGCGAGGCAACAAGGCGGCGGCCGCGCAGCGGCTGGGGATGTCGCGCACGACGCTGTGGAAGAAGCTGCGCTGACGTACGGCTCCGTCGTCGCCGGCGCGAGCCGCTCGTCGAGAACCAAAACGTCGTGCGCGCGGTCGCAACATGATGTTCCAAGTGGCGCTAAAGTCGTCGGGGAAGGACGCCGCCGGTGGAGCGATCGTTCCGTGCGCGCAATGCCGGAAGGAAGTTCCGTTGTCCGAGGCGGGCGTTGCCGAGGCCGTGGATTACCTCGTTCACTTCTGCGGGTTGGAATGCTATGCGAAGTGGGCCGCCGGGCACCAAGGAGCCGAGTGCCCGCCGAGCGGACGAGCGCGATGGCGCACATGACGCGCGATGCGCACGACGGCATCGATTCGCGCGCGCGAGCCGCAGAAGTGGCGGCGCCATCCGGCGTCGACGCGGTGCCTGCCGCGTGCTATCCCTGCGAATGGCAGCGCATCCACCGCGTGCGTACGCGAGACGGCCTTGCCGCCGCCGTCGACTTCTGCCGGCGAACCGGTCGCATCTACCGGGCGGCGGTTCTCGCGAGCGGCAAGCGCGGGCACAGTCATCCGCACTTCGCGTCGCTGCCGCAGTACCGGGCGAAGTTCATCGGCAGCTATCTCGACTTCAAGCGTTTCTGCCTGAGCCACGCGGGCGGCACGGGTGACCGATGAACCACGCCGCGTTCCCTGCTACATCCACCCGCCGTTCGCGCGGATGACCTGCCCCGTCACCCAGCTCGCTTCGGCGCCCGCAAGGAACGCCACGACGGCCGCGACTTCATCCGGACGCCCGACGCGGTTCATCGGCGAGAACGCCGCCGAGGCCGCGAGCTGCGCTTCGGTCTTGCCCTTGCGGAAGAGCGCCGTGTCGGTCGGGCCCGGCGCGACCGCGTTGACGGTGATCCCGCGCGGCGCGAGCTCGGCCGCCAGTACGCGCGTCAACCCTTCGATCGCCGACTTGCTCGCCGTGTAGACGCCGAAGCCGGGGCGTCCGACGCGCGTCATCGTCGTCGCCACGCTGACGATGCGACCGCCGTCGGGCACGCGGCGCGCGGCCTCGCGCAGCACGAGGAAGCCGCCCTTGACGTTGGTGGCCATCACGCGGTCGAAGTCGGCCTCGTCGACGTCGGCGATGCGCGTCGGCGGCATGCCGATGCCGGCATTGTTGACGACGACCTCGATGCGGCCGAGCGCCTTCGCCGCATCCTCGAACAGCGCGCTTACCTCGCCCGCGTCGGCGACGCGCGCACGGAAGGCCTTCGCGTTCGCTCCGCGCTCGCGGATCGCCGCCACCGTTTCCTCGGCGCCGCCTGCATCCTCGCCGTAATGCACGGCGACGGCGAAGCCGCCCTCCGCGAGCCGCCTCGCGACCGCCTCCCCGATGCCCTTCGATGCGCCGGTGACGAGCGCGACCTTGCCATTGCCGTTCGACACGCCCCGCCCCTTCCCTTGGTCACGATGGCACGAGCGTACCGAGTTTGCGCAATGGCGGCAACTCATTTCATGACATGAAAAGTTGCGCGGGCGGCGCGGCGCCGCAGCGGAACCGGTGCCGCGGCAGGCGCCGTCGCATCGGCGGCGGCGATCGCGCCGACCCAGTCCCCGGCGGCGATCGCCTCGCGCACGGTGTAACGAAGCTCGGAAGCCACCGCGGCAGCCGCGGGTGAGAGCCGCTTGGGGGGCAGCGAGTACAGGTAGTTGCGCCGCGTGAGCCGCACGTCGGAGATCGTCAGCGCGCGCAGCCGGCGTCCCCGCTCGCCCTCGAGCAGCGCCGCCGACATCGGCTTGATCGTCGCCGCGATGCCGGAATGGACGCAGCTCATGACCAGCGACAGGGAGTCGATCTCGGCGACGATGCGCATCGCGAGGTTGCGCGCCTCGAACTCGGCCGCGATGCGCCTCCGCAGCCCGTGCTCCGACGTGGGCACGATCAGCGGCAGCGAGGCGACCTCGGCGAACGTGATGCTCGTGCGTTGCGCGGGAAACAGCGCGCCGCCGCGCGGAAGGAACACGAAGAGCTCCTCCTCGAGCAGCGGCTCCACCGACGCGTCGCGTGTGACGTCGGAGGAGAACAGCACGGAGAGGTCCAGCTTGCCGAGGCGCATCATCTCCGCCAGGTGCCCGCTCATGCCCTCGACGACGTTGAGGAGAATGCCCGGGTAGCGCTCGTGCACGCGGCGCACCAGCGCGAGGCCCAGCGCCGCGACCGTGGTCGCGGGCAGGCCCACCGAGACCATGCCTT